>JBBIUP010000024.1:0-26934 GCA_037440185.1 Meiothermus sp.
AGTCCGGCTCAAGGAAGGCTACGGACGGCTGGAAGGAAAGCTGGTGTTGGCCAATAGCAGCGAAATCCCAGTAAAAGGAGCCCTGCTGGGGGACAAGAAGGTGTTTGTCATCTTTGAGCTGGGCCAGGGCGGACGCATTGTGGGGGAAGGCGATATCCAGGCCGATAAGAGTATCCAGGGGCCGTTTATTCTGGTGCAGCGGGAGAACGAGCGCACCAGCCTGAGCCGGGGTTCATGGACAGCCACACCCATTCCCTAGAGCACACTGATTTTTGGCCTCTTTTTCGATGAGCCAATACAAGCCGGGTCGGGAGGCGATAAAGAGCGGTTCCCGCTTCCACCCCCCATCTCGGTGCAGAAAGCCAAAATAGGGTCAATCGGGCCACACACCGAGTTCGTCGCGCTCGACGGCATAGCCCGCTTGCTCGAGGCTGGCCACTACCTCGTTGCCGTGTGGGGTGTCGCGCACCTCCAGCACCAGTTCCACCCCCACCTTGCCCAGCGGGGCCAACCAGAGAGCGCGGCGGTGGAACACGTCCACGATGTTGGCCCCAGCCGCCGCCACATGGGTGATGACCCTGGCCAAAGCCCCCGGACGGTCTATCACCGAAAGTTTGAGGAGCAGATAACGCCCCTGCCGTACCATCACCTGCTCGATCACGCGGGAGAGCAGGTTGCCATCAATGTTGCCCCCACACAGCACCGTCGCTACGGTCTGGCCAGGTTGCACCGGTACTTTGCCCGCCAGAATAGCCCCCATTCCGGCAGCCCCAGCCCCCTCTACCACCAGCTTGAGGTTCTGGGCACAGTGGGCGATACCACGGGCAATTTCGTCGTCGGTCACCTCGACCACTTGGTTCACGTATTGCTGGATGAGGGGCAGGGTAAGCTCGCCCGGACGCTTGACCGCAATACCATCGGCGATGGTCTGGGCTACCGGTACACTAACGGGTGCTCCGGCCTTGAGCGACAGGTTGACTGGCGCACAACCCACCGCCTGTACCCCCACGATGTGGGCTTGTGGGCGCAAGGCTTTGACCGCGATGGCAATACCCCCAATCAGGCCCCCCCCACCAATGGGCACCACCAGCACGTCCAGGTCGGGCAGGGCTTCCAGTAACTCGAGGCCAATGGTGCCCTGTCCGGCAATAATCTTTTCGTCGTTGAAGGCGTGTACATAGGTGTAACCGTATTGTTGCTGAAGCTCATGGGCATGGGCTACTGCGTCATCGAAACTGGTACCGTGCAGCACCACCTCGGCCCCATAGCGGCGGGTCGCTACCACTTTGGTGAGGGGGGCGTGCTGGGGCATCACGATGGTCGAGCGGATGCCCTGCAGCGAGGCTGCTAGTGCCACTCCCTGGGCATGGTTGCCTGCCGAAGGAGCAATCACCCCCCTGGACTTTTCTTCGGGTGTGAGGGCGGCCATCTTGTGGTAGGCCCCGCGAATCTTGAAGGAGCCGCTGCGCTGCAAACACTCGGCCTTGACAAAAAGCTTGGCTGCAAAATCTTCGGAGGTGAGCGGGTCGGGCAGGGTCGGCGTGGGGGCGATTACACTGCGAATCACCTCGCGGGCGGCCTGGATGTGCTCGAGTTGTACCGACATGCGGTGATTGTATCGCTTTACAGCCTGGAGGGAGCTTCTCAACCCAGGTCGCTCACCTTTTGTTCCAAGGCCGTCAGGTGCCGCATATCGGGCGGGGCGATATACCAGTGTCCATCGCGGCGCACCATGCGAACGATGGCGCAGTTGGGAATCCACAGCGACTGGTGGAAGTGCAGGTAGCGCCGCATGGCTGGCTCGTCCTGTTCGCGCCCGGTGCGGAACATCTGCCACAGCATGGCCCGCATAAAAAGCCCGTGACCAAAGACAACGTTGACACCCGCGAGTTGCAGCAGAAGATGCTGGGGCTGGCCACGGCAGCGTGGGCCTCATCTTCAGAGCAGTTTAGCGACCTCGCCAAAGGGGAAACCGCTGGAATCCAGCCCGCCCGGCGAGACCACCCACAGCGTGGGAAGTTGTGGGGCTTCGGGCGGAAAATCACCAAACCCATCGGTGAGGTAGATGCACACTCCCCCCAGGTGCGGCTCGTGACGCTCGGTCACGTCGGCGAAGAAGGGTCGGAAGTCGGTGCCGCCCCCGCCCTGGGGCGCGGGGATCTCGCCGTCGGCCCCCAGCGGGTGGGGGCCGTATATGGCAGCATCCGCATAGTAGAGCTGGGCTTCCAGGTGCGGGTAGGCCCGCAGGATGCCCTGCACTTCGCTCAGGAAGAGTTTGACCAGGGCGTCGTCCACCGAGCCGGAGGTGTCCACCGCAATGTACACCCGCAGGCTCTCACCCTCGAGGGTCTCGAGATACCAGCCCCGTCCCACATGGCGGCGGTCATAGCCAGAGAAGTCGGTGGGGGTGCGCACCAGAAAGCGCCACAGCAGGCTTTTCCAGTCGAGTTGGGGTGGCCCTGCCAGCCCGAAAGCGCGTTCCAAGCCCGCCGGGAGATGGCCTTTGTGCACACTTCGAGCCACCGCCTGGGCCTGTTGCACCGCTTTTTTCCAGTGCTTTTCGAGCTCGGCTTTCTCGGCCTCGCCCATCGAGTCGCTTTCGGAGCGGTTTTTGCCCCGGAATTGTTTGCCCTTGCCCCGGAGTGGGGTGTTCTTACCCTCTTTGCCGTCCTGGCTCTCCTGCTCCGCGTCGCTGGGGGGTGCTTCGAGCAAATCCACAAAAACCAGTTCCGGTGGTTGCTCACGGGGCAGCAGGGCATAGACTTCCTCGACGGCATAGCGCTCGAGTTCGGTGTGGCGAATATGCCCTTCGGGCAGGCTGAAGCCGTTTTGCAGCAGGATGCCGTTGACCACAATATCGGCAGCGATATTCCAGCCTTTTGGATCGCGCTGGGAGCGGCGCGGCACATGGGCCAGCGCGGCGTGCAAGACCTCGTGCAGCATCACCCCGTCGAAATGCTCGTCGGAAAGCGCGCCCATGAAATGCGGGTTATAGAACACATCGCGCCCGTCGGTAGCAGCAGTGGGCAGCTCGAGGCTGGCCTTGTAACGGGCAAACATCGCCAGCGTAGCGAAGAAAGGTGACCGCATCCGCAAGCGCAACAAGGAGGCCGAAATGCGGCGCTCTAGCCTGGGAACCGGAGCCTGGGGTTCAGGTGGTGGATCGGGGGTGGTTTCGGACATCGTGACCTCAAAACCAGGGCCGAGCACTATGCTCCCCCTCTTTCACCTTCGGCCCCAGCGCCTAGACGACGGGCCGCCTTGGCGCGCACCAGCCGGTTTGCGTCCTGGGCTAGGCGCTCGAGTATTTGGCGGGGGGTGTGGGGGTTCTGGGCCACCGCATAGCGCACCACCCACTCCGGTGCGGCCCAGTGGCGCACTTTGGAAAGTTCGCGGGGGGAAATTTCTCGCCTCGAGAGGGCCACGGCGCGATTAAGGGCAAAGCGAGACCTCGAGCCGCGCAACACCAACTGGGCACGGTAGCGCTCTAGGGCTTCTGGCTCGAGGTGGGGGTTGCGCAGGGCCGATAGGCGCACATTCTCGTCTATATCATGCAGCAGTTCGGCCAGTATAGCCTGTGGGGTGTGGCGATGCTCGGCCACCGCCTGGCGCACGTCGCGGTCGGAGTCCTGGGCCAGTGAGACCAGCATCTCTGCGGTCAGGGCCGGGTTCTTGGCTACGGCTTGCCGCACCGACCACTCGCTATCGCGGGTGAGTTCGCGTAGCGCCTCGAGGGGCGTGGTGGGGTTTTGCGCCGCTAGAACGCGGCTCCAGAGGGTCTGCCCTGCCAATTGTCGCAGGAATTCACCCGCCAAACCCGGGTCTACCGCTTCGGCCCGTCGGTATTGTTCAATTAAGGAAACCGGGGTTTGTGGATGGGCCTGGGCCGCGTACCGCACCTGTTCATCGTAGTCGGCTAGCAAGATGGCAAGGGCCAGGAGCGGGGCACCCGGATGCTGGGCTACCTGCAGGCGGATGTCCTGCTGCTCATCCACACTGAGGCGCTCCAGGATTTCTTCTGTTGCCTGTGGGTGCACCACCACCGCCCGGCGTACATCGGCATCGGGGTCGCTCGACAACAAAGAAAGTACATCTGCCGCCAACTCCGGATGGGTCGCCACCGCTTGTCGCACCCGCCAGTCTTCGTCGCGGGCCAGGGTTCGCAGGGTCTCGGTAGGCGTAAATGGATGGCGTGCCGCCAGGCGCTTGGCCCAGTCGTTGCCCTGGGCCAGCTTGTCCAGCAATTCGGGGCGCAAAGGCTCGAGGTTTTTGGCCCGGCGGTACAGTTCAACCAGGCTCATCGGCGCGTCCAGCCCGGCGAACCATCCGGCAAACAACGGCTCCAGCGCTGTTTCGGGAACCTGGGGGTTGTCGGCCACCGCCTGGCGCACATCGCGATCGGGGTCTTGGGCCAGTTGCTCCAACACTTCGGGAGGGGTGGAAAGGTTGGCTGCTACCGCCTGTCGCACCCTCCAGTGGTCATCCTGGGCCAGTTGCAGCAGCAGGTTTCGCGGGGTGCGTGGGTTCTGCGCGATCTGCGCGCGCACATCGGGCTGCTCGTCGTTTGTCAGCCCCTCGAGGCTTTCCAGCGGGGTATGCAGATGTACCGCTACTGCCTGCCGCACATCGGGGTCGGTATCGCCCGCCATCGCAGCCAGGGCAGCGGGCGGGGTTTTGGGGTTGCGGGCTACCGCCAGACGGGTATGCCAGTCGGGGTCGCCTTTGCAGCGCTCGAGGGTTTCCGAGGCGGTGTTGGGGTGAGCTGCTGCCAGCCGCCGGGCCCACTCGCCCAGGCGGGCCATGCGCTCGAGTTCTTCCTCCGTGAGCGCCCCATCCTGGGCCTGGGCCCGCTCGAAAAGCGCCAGCACCCGCTGGGGTGCGCTGGGGTTTTCGGCTGCGGCCTTGCGCACCTCTTCGTACTCATCGCACACCAGCCGCTCCAATACCGAACTCGGGGTATGGGGGTTGGTCGCCACCCACTGCCGCACCTCGCGGTCGCCGTCCTGGGCCAGTTGCTCGAGCCAATGCGCGGGTAGCGCCGGGTTGCGGGCCGCGGCCCCTCGCACCCGCCAGTCGTCGTCGGTGAGGAAACGCTCCAGCAAGTGTGGCGGGGTTTGCGGATGCTGGGCCACCAGTTGCCGCATCCAGTGGTGGCTCTGGGTGTACAGGCCGCTGCCTGTCCCAAAGGGGATCGTCCCCTGAGCTAGCGTCTCGAAGGGGGCTTCGACAGGAAGTCGAGCTTCCAATCTATCCAGTAGCTCAGCCGTATCTGGTGGCGTGGAACGGTGCTGCCGCGCGGCCCGCCGCACCTCCTCCTCTTCGTCAAACAGGAAGGCTTCCAGCACTTCTGTAGGCAAATGCTCCTGCCCCACCAGCGTCAGCCGCAAACTGGTATCTGGCTCGCGGGCGATGCGCGGCGCAATCCACTCGGGGGCCATCCCCAACAGCACCATCTGGCGCAGCTCGAGGTAGTCCATATCGGTGTCGCTCCACCACAAGGCCCGCTCCAGAGGCGAGGTCTCGAGCGCCACGTGCAGCCGGGCCGCCTCCGCTACCGCTGGCAGCATATAGTCGGTGAGTTTTTCCACCAGCTCGGTGGGCGCAGCCGGGTTTTGCAGCAGGCTCAGCAAGGCATTATAGTCGCCATCCCTGGCCGCCCAGCGCAGAAAATGCGACGGTGCCTTGGGGTGCCCCAGCAGGCGGCTGCGCGCGTAGCCCGGAATTTCAGCCAGCCAGTTGGGATTAACCAGCAGCAGCAGATCCAACACCGGGTTCCCCAAAACCTCCTCCGGAAAGTGCACCGCCAGCCACAGCAGCACATCCTCCGGCGTGTTGGGATTCCCCGCCACCGCCCGCCGCACCTCCGGGCTGGTCTGCGACGCCAGGGCCCGCAGCCGCTCTGGTGCGGTCTGCGGATTCTGAGCCTCCTGAAAAATCGTCATCCCAACCTCACCCTTAGCCTAACCCTACTTCCCGAATCCCCACTGCCCCCAAACGCCCACCCCTGCCCTCACCGCCTCACCCCAACACCAACTCCCGATACTCCTGCATAAACGCCCGCAACCTGGAGTCTTCCCGCACCATCAAGGCAAACTCCCCCGGCCCTCGCTTCTTCATCCGCTGGTAGAGATCGGCCACCAGCAACTGCACCCATTCCGGCGGGGCCACTTCCACCATCCAGCGAAACGCATTCAACCCCTGTCGCGCAAGCTCGGCCCGCAGCGTGAGGCCCATGGTTAAGGCGTAGCGAGCGGAGGGCTCTTCGGGGAAAGGTCGGTTGGAATGCCCTTCCAGAATCTCGGCGAGTTCGGGCAATACTTCGTAGACCTGCCCAAAAGCCTCGAGCTCCGCTGCCACCCCCTCCCCCACCACCGGCGCAATGTCCAACCCCGCCTTCATGAGCGCCGAAGCCATCTCCCAACTGCGTGGGCTAGGCCAGGCTGGACGTTTGGAGTCCATCTGGTGTAGCAAGGCCGGGCGAAAGGCCAGGAAAGCCAGAATACGCTCGTGAATCCCAGCATCGAAAGCATAGCGCTTAAAGCTCTCAAAATCCGGGGCCACTTCCAGGTGAATAAAGCGGTTCGCTAGCGGGGCCGGCATATCGAACACGGCGGCCCGGTCTTCCTTGCGGTTTCCGGCGGCCCAGACAAACCAGCCCTCCGGCAACTCGTAGCTACCTACCTTCCGATCCAAAATCAGTTGCTGGGCCATGCCCTGCATGGTCGGTGGGGCCATGTTCAACTCGTCCAGAAACAAAATCCCCTCACCTTCGCGCGGCAAGAACTCCGGCGGATACCACTTGGAGACCCCATCCAGCGGCACTGGCAGCCCGCGCAGGTCGGTGGGGGCCAGTTGCGAGAGCCGCACATCAATAAATCCAATCCCATACTTGCGGGCAGTCTGGGCCACAATGGAAGACTTTCCCACCCCCGGCGGCCCCCACAGCATGGTAGAGATTTTCAAGCGATGCTCGATCAGACCCGAAAGATATTCAGCTAGTTCGGTTGGACTCACGCGCTCAGTCTGGGTGATACAGCAGCGAACTTTGTAGGCAAATAAACATTCGAGTGTTGTTAAATTTGCGCTAAAGGGAAGCGTTACGTTCTGCAAAGTTAGGGCTTGCCCCACCTCGAGAACGAATGCTCCACTAGGTTGGCGTTCAGGTAACGGGGGTCTTGGGTTACTTCCTCTCCCACCCAGCCGGGCAATTCCAGTGCCTGGTCAGGAAACTCGAGTTCCACTTCCGCCACCACCAGGCCCTGGTTCTCTCCTGCAAATTCATCCACTTCCCAGACCCGCCCACGGTATTCGATCCGGTAGCGGGTCTTCTCGATCAGAGGTTTGAGGCAAAGCTGGTCAAGCAGTTCGCTGGCCTCGGCCAGCGGGATGGGGTACTCGTACTCGAGGCGCGTAATCCCCTCCGCCACGCCCTTGATGGTCAGATAGCCCGTGTCCCCGGCAACACGCACCCGCACGGTGCGGGCCTCCTGGCGGCACAAGTAGCCCTGGCGATATCGCACGCCCACCGCTCCCTTCTTCCAGACCGACGATCTGACCAGGAATTTGCGTTCGGTCTCGGTACCCATGTCTGATTGTACCTACTGTTACTGCACCTTCAGGGTGTGCTGCAACGAGTTATAGCCCGTGGTAGCCTCCCAGACGTTCTGATTGGCGAGGCGGATGGCATACTCGGGACGGCTGGCAAGGTTGGGGGCCGGGTCGGGCAGGTACAGCAGCACCTCATACTCACCCGTTGGAATATCGCCCGGCAGGGTGGCATCGAGCACCAGGGCCTGGGTTTTGTCTGGCTCCCAAAAACGCGGGTCGGTGTTAATGGAGAAGGTAAAGGTCTGCTTGCTGGCTTTGTTGCGCAGAACGATCTGCACATTGCGGGGCTTGATGGGGTTGGCGAAGCCATCGTTGGCAATCTCGAGGCCCAGCTGAAAATTGCCGCCCTTGCTCAATTGCTCAGGAATAACCGCCTTGACCAACCGGAAGCGATAGCCCAGACGACGAGCCACTTCGTCGTAGCAGCCCTCGCTCTTCCAGCGATCCAGCACCGGCTTATACCAGGTGCCGCTGATGATCTGCCAATTGAAGCGGCGTAGCTCGGCCAGGGCCACCGAGCAAGCCTGGCGCGCCCCCGGGTTCACCTGGCAGGTCTCGCCCGCTACCGGGACAAAACGGCTAATTTTCTCCAGATACCCCTTTTGCCGATCCCACTGGTTCCAGCTATAAGTTCCGGCGTCGTTTTCCCCGGCCAGAAAGCAGTCGTTGTGGTGGCCTATGCGGGCCTGGTTGCTCCCATCAAAGGCCTGGCTGGCGGGTAGCGGCTGTGGATGCAGTCGCTCGATGTCTTCGAGGGTGCGCAACTGGATCGGGATGCTCTTGGGTAGGGCTGCCAGCAAAGCCTGCACCAGCCGATTCTCGCTGGCGGGATTGTCGAGGCCATGGCTCGAGTTGTTCCACTCACCCCAGTAGCCAATAAACCCTGCTTGCATGGCAATGATCACATCCTGGTACTCGTTCCAGAGGGGTTTGAGCTGCTCGATATGGCCCAGCATTCGGTCTAGCGGTGCATCCTCGGTACCGGTCACGTACGGGAAGGCGTAGTAGTGCCGCAAGATCAGTTTGATGCCACCCTGGCGGGCATTCTCGAAGCGGGTACGCAGCAGGTTGAGGTAGTTTTGCGAGATGGGGGCATTGCGAAAATCGCTCAGCTTGACATAGGCAAACACCACGCTGGCCGGAAAATTGAACCAACCTCCCGAGCGCACGCTGCGGTAGTCGTTGTTCTCCTGAAGCTGGAAGGCAATATGAAAGCCCCGCTCGGGGTTGAGAAAGTTCTCGCTCGAGGCCTGATAGGTAATGGTTCTGCCGCTCATCGGCGGCAAAACCGGTACATTGCCGCCAGTACCCGGTGGTTGGATCGTTCCAACCTCCCCACACCCGGATAGCAGAAGCCCTGCTGCTACCCATCTGCTGCAAAGCAATAGAGGTCTGGACATGTGCATCACCGGGTCAGTTTATTGGGCTATTCCAGGGGCTCGAGGTTAAAAAACCTTAAGCTCCATTAAGGTTTCTTCTGAGGATAGCGGTAGACCAGGATAATTGGGATGAGCCATCCACCCGACACGCTTTGGGTAACGCCACGAATAACGGCACCCCCTCCCAATCCAGACCCATTTTTGACGGAAAAACCCCTTCTTGGTTGCGGCAGTTTATCCCCTAATAATGCCCGGAGTAATCCCATTTTCATGCAGAACCAGCCCAACTTTCCTATAACCAAGAAAAGGCTTGTTAGGAACCCCTTATGCGAACCCTCCCGATATCCAGCCTCATCGCTACCCTTGGCGCGTTGCTTCTGGCCGGCTGCTCCGACCCGCAGTTGCACGGTCTTGTGTCTGGGCAAACGCTCTTACTCTCCAACCAAACCACCCTCGATGCGGCAGGCAGCGGACAAGCTAGCTACTTTTGCCGCCGGGTGATCTGTGCAGGCGACGACAGCGAGAACAACGCGGTGCGCGGCCTGATGGAATTCGACCTCGGAGCCTTGCCTGCCGGCCTCAGGAGCAGCCAGATCGCAAGTGCCACCCTGCGCATCTATCAAGGTGAGTCCGGCCGTACCTACGTACAGTTGCAGAACCTGGTGGTTGAGCATATCCGTGTTACAAATCTGCTGGATGTCGCAGCTTTCAGCGCTCCTGCCCTGGAAACCACCAGCAACAATACGCCCGGTGAAGGCTTCCTCGAGATAGAGGTTTTAGAAGCCCTGAAAAGTGCCCTGGCACTAAGTAGCCCATCGGCCCAGTTCCGCCTGCGCTTTAGCAAGCCTACCAACAGCGATAACCGAAGCGACCTGGCCCTGTTCAGCACTGCTGATGATTACGCTCCGCAGCTCATTCTTCGTTTCAGTCTGCCGTAAAGAGAAGGTTCAAGTCAACTCAACACTACGGTACCCGCACCGTCTGGTTCAGTTTGTTGTAACCCGTTGTGGCCTCCCACATCTCGGGATTGGCCAGGCGGATGGCATACTCGGGACGGGCTGCGATGCTCTGGTGGGGGTCGGGGAGGTGCAGCAAGACTTCATAGCTGCCCGGCGAAATACCCGCTGGCAAGGGCTGGTCTACCTGGATGGTCTGGGTGTTTCCAGCCAGCCAACGGCGTGGATCGGTGTTGATATTAACGCTATAGACCTGACGGCTCTGGGTATTACGTAGCACCACCCGCACCGGGCGGAGGTTAAAGGGCGCGGCCCAGCCGTCGTTGCGCACGGTAAAACTCAGGCGCAGGCGGCCTCCGGTTGCCACCTCAGGCACCACCGACTGGGTGAGGGCAAAGCGGTAGCCCAGCTTGCGGGCAATGGTGTCGTAGATGCCCCACTGCCGCCAACGATCCACGTTGCCGAAGTCGTTGGAGATCCAGCTCCAGTTGAAGCGGGCCAGTTCGTCGAGCTGCCCCTGTGGGGTGCGGCGGTTGTAGGGGTCGGTGCCAGCTTCCGGCACATCCCCACACATCTCGCCCCCGATGGGCATGAACCTGGACATACTCGAGAGATAGTTGCGATCGGTAGTGCGCTGGGGATCGCTCCAGGCATAAGTTCCGGCATCGCTCTGGTTTACCAAAAAACAGTCGTTGTGGTGGCCCAGGCGCGAACCTATAAAGCCGGGGTCAAACGCCTGGGTTTCACTGATGCCGCCCGGTACCAGCAGCCGCAGGTGGTCTACCGTGCGCAATTGCACCCGCCGGTCAGGTGGGAGTGCGGCCAGCAATGCACTCACCAGCTCGCGCTTGTTGTCGGCGCTGTTCATCTCACCGTGGTCGCCCCACTCGCCCCAGGAACCCAAAAAACCGGCTTGTAGCGCAACAATCACATCGGCATAGTCGCGCAAAAGCGGGGTGAGCTGGCGAATGTGTCCCAAAATGGTAGCCTTGGACGAACGCGGCGTGCCCCCCCAGGTGTACCAGAAACGCACGGAGCCCTTGATGCCTGCATCGCGCATTCCTTGCAAGCGCCCCCGTAGCTGGTTCAGATAGGTATCGGAGATAGGGCCGCCCTGAAAGGGCTCGAGGCTAATGTAGGCCTGAATGAGCGTGTAGCCCCGCCCACGCATCCCCGGCAGGTTTACCCCCGCCAGTGAGGTGGAGCCCTGACTATATCCCAGTTGCACCCCCGGCCGGAAACCCCGCTCAGGATTGAGGAATACCTCATCTGTAGGTGAATAGGTCACGGTTTTGCCGCTAAGAGGCGAGGGATTGGGATTAGAGCCATCGGGGCTGCTATTTTGTGTGCCACACGCTGCCAGCAAGGTCAGCAACAAGACGAAAAGAATACGTGAGTAAAGAGGCCTTGGTACGTTTCGCATAAAGATCACGAAGCAAGGCTATTTTGTGATTGATGGCGTGACGTTAGCCGAACGTTAAGTAACGTTTAAGGTAAAGCTTTGTTTCGCGAATCGTAGTTTATTTGACCTGATCGTATTTTTTTCGTTAATATTTCTTAATCTCAATTTTCAAAAAAACGTAACACGGGACGGTAGTGGTGGAAAAAGATTCAAAAAGAACCAGGCCTTTGTCGAAGCCCCGTCGCAAAATCGCTTGGCTTCTGGTCTTTCGCTACCCGCTTGGGCGCATCTCAGCCTCTCGCCACCTGCAAGTCCAGGGTTTTCTCGTAGACCTCGAGGTATTTGGGCAGTACCACCTCGGGCCTGAAGCGCTGGATGGCCCGCTCACGGGCGGCCTCACCGATGTTGCGGCGGCGGGGACGGTTGGAGAGGATTTCCAGGCTGGCCTCGAGCATCCCCTGCACATCACCCATCGGGCGCAAAAAGCCGGTTTTGCCCTCCTCTACCAGTTCGGGCAGCCCACCCACCCGGCTGGCCACCACCGGTACCCCACTGGACATGGCCTCGAGGGCTACCAGCCCAAAGGACTCCTGCTCGGAAGGCAGCAAGAACAAATCCGCCACGCTCATGAACTTTTCGATCGTGGGCGTGGATTCCAAAAACTGCACCCGCCCCGCAATTTCCAGCTCGTGCGCTAGCTCGACACATTCCTGGCGCAGCGGCCCATCGCCAATCATCAACATGCGGGCCGGCATCTTCTCGAGGATGCCCGCAAATACCCGCAGTGCATCGAGGGGGCGTTTGACTGCACGAAAGTTAGACACGTGAAGCACAATGGCTTCTTCTGGCTGGGCAAAGCGGGCCCGATAAGCCGGATCGCGGTTGGGCTTGAACCGCTCGTGGTCCACCCAGTTGTAGATCACCTCGATGTCGCGCTCCACCCCCAGCTTGCGGTGGGCGTCGTGGGCCAACGAGTGGGAGACTGCCGTCACCGCATCCGAGGTACGCACGGCGTGCTGGGTGGTTTTGGCAAAGGCCGGCTCGCGCCCTACCAGGGTCACATCGGTGCCGTGCAAGGTGGTCACTACCTTGATGTCCAGTCCCATATCGCGGGCCAGAATGGCGCTGGTGGCGTGGGGAATCGCGTAGTGGGCATGCACCAGTTCAATCTTGAAGCGCTCAATCAGCTCGGCGATGGAGTTGGCAGCGGTAAGCGGGGTGAGGGGCTCCTGGAACAAGGGATAATCGGCGCTTAGAATCTGATGGAAATGCAGTGAACCGCTTTTGAGCGGTTTGTTCATCAGACCCAACCAACGGGCCACGCTCCGTTTGGAAGCCTGGAAAATGCGGCCCAGCCCGCCCACTGGATCCTGGCCCACCGAGATGGTGCTTGCACCCAGCAGGTTGCTGCTCAGGCCAAGCTGGCTCAGTCGTTCTTCGGTCAGGCGAAAGGGTCGTTCGGTTGCCACCACATGCACCGAATGCCCCAGCCCCGCCAGGGCCAGCGCCAACTCGGTTGCCACCACCCCCGAACCTCCCGCACTGGCATGGCAAAGAATGGCTATATTCATGCAACCTCCCATTCGAGCGATTTCAAGATCAGGACGGCTGTGAGCCCTCCAAAGCAGCACCTCCATACTGAGCGGGCCTGGTCAGCACAGCTTCAGCTTCGAGGAACCACCTGGGGGCGCGTTCAGGCTAAAGCCCCGAAGTGAGAAATGAACTAAGGCCCAGTTCAAGAAAACTTAAAGACCTGCTTTCATGAAAATGGGCTGGATTTGGTATTTGGGCCATCGTGAAAAACAACCCCAATTTCTTCCAGTTTAGTGGAAAGGAAATTCGCCGTTCTCGTCTCGTCTTTGCACCGTCGATTCGCAAATTACACCGTCGTTATTGCACAATTCGCTGTATATGAGTGTAGAATTGACGTAGTGGTCAAATATATTGGCTCCAAGCGTGCGCTTTTGCCCTGGATTACTGGGGTTGTGGAGCAGATTGATGCCATAAACCCGCTCCGAGACGCCGTAGATTTGTTCTCAGGCAGTGCCAGGGTTGGCCATGCCCTCAAAAATATGGGGCTCTTTGTCACCTCCAACGACATCCACACCTACGCGCTGGTGCTGGCGCAAGCGCTGGTACAAGCCGACGCTGCCGAGTACCCCCCCGAACGCATCGAGCCCATCCTGCGGCGGCTGCACCGACTTAAAGGCAAAACCGGCTGGTTTACCCGCACCTACTCCGAGGAGTCTCGCTTCATCCAGCCCCACAACGGAGCCAAAATTGAAGCCATCCGAACCCGGATTGAACTCGAGGCCGCCGGAGATGAGGTTTTGCGGGCCATCCTGCTTTATAGCCTGATGATTGCCGCCGACAAAGTAGACTCCACCACCGGCATCCAGATGGCCTACCTCAAACGCTGGGCCCCGCGCTCCTATGGCGAGTTGCGACTGGAATACCCCCCGCTGCTCCCCGGTGAGGGATGGGCCATGCAGGCCGACGCCCTGGAGATTGCCGCCCACCTGCGGGCCGACCTCTTCTACCTCGACCCCCCCTACAACCAGCACTCCTATCTGGGCAACTACCACCTCTGGGAAACCCTGGTTCGCTGGGACAACCCCCAAACCTATGGAATCGCCCGCAAGCGCACCGATGTGCAGGAACGCAAGAGCCCCTTCAACTCCAGGCGCGAGGCCAAAGGCGCGATGGAAAAACTGCTTGGGGGTCTACAGGCCAAACACCTGGTACTGTCATTCAACAACGAAGGTTTTTTCCGTACCGAAGAAATTGAGGCCATGCTAAAGGAGTGGGGCTATGTGGTGCGGATGAGCCAGACCCACCGCCGCTACGTGGGCGCCCGCATCGGCATCTACAACCCTCAAGGCCAAAAAGTGGGGCAGGTTTCCCACACCGAAAATGAGGAGTATCTGTTTGTGGCAACCCACAGCAAAAAGATCCACAACGCTTTACGCTCGAAGGGGGTGAGAGCGGTGCCCACAAGAGCTTGCTCCAATACCCCGTACAACGGTTTTGGTTGTACTGGGTAAATTAAGCTGCACGGCGTGCAGCTTAATGGTGGGAACCGCGACGAGACGGTTGGCAGGTTAGGGCCTGGGGTACAGCGCCAACCCACTCACCACTGGGCGTATCCCGCTACCGTTGTTGGCAGGGTTGCGCAATTGACCGCGCACCCATAGCTGGGCCGAGCCGCCCCCATCCATGCGGATGGCCCCCCAGAGACCCCGTTCGTGCAGGACTCGAGCCAGCACTTCAGGGCGGGTTGGTTCGGTCACGATGAAGTACAAAGCCCCTTCCTGCGACCAGGCCACCACCGATTGTGCCGCTGTTGCAGCCACCGGAGCACGGTCGCGGAAAGGCTCGGCGCCGGGGTCGAAGACATTGGCCCCACTTTGAATGAGCAAGGGGCCGGCCTCGAGGGCATGGTTGACGGGTGGCTCGAGGTTGCCCACAAATTTGAGCGTTTCGCCGGTGCGGGCGATGGGCTCTTCGACCGGAAAGGTGAGCGCCCACAGTCCCTCGGGAAGTTCGTAGGGCGCGGGATGGGTGGCGATAATCTGATCGCCCTGCACGATATGCACATTCTCTCCCACACGCCCCACCAGCCCCGCCAGGGTGTGCACGGTGTACCTGGCCCGGGCCAGGTTGACCCCTACCCGAATGCTGCGCCCATCCATCAGTTGCACCGAGGCCGCAAACTGGGGTCGTCCGGCGAATACGGTATCGTCCTGCCAGAACAAAGTACTGCGCCCGAAGGGAAAGCTGAGGGCCACCCCCCCACGAACCCACAGACCAATGGGGGTGCCGGTGCGGCTATCAAAGTAGCCCCCGTTGAGCAAAGCCAGTGCTGTGGGGGCCATCTGAGGCAGGATTTTGCGTTCACCTGGACGGCCCACCGGCTCCATGCGCCAGCGGCCCGGTAGGGCCTCGAGCCAGTACATCCGCAGCGGTTCGGGGGTCCAGGCCCACAGCTCACGGTAGCGGAAACCCGGCTGTATCTGTTCACTGCGTTCGGGGGTCAGATAATAGACATCCAGCACGTAGCGCAAGGGGTCGCGCAGTTGCAGGCTGCGGTAGCGGTAGAGCCGGCCTGGCGGGGCCTGAATGGACAGTGCGGTACCCTGCGGTGCATACTGCCCTTCCAACCCCACGCCCGCCGGAGGTGGGAGGGTTTCAAGACCCGGCAAAAAATAGGGCAGCTCGAGCTGCAACCGGCCCGGATAGGGACTCAGTTCGATGCTGGGCAGGCTGGCAGGGTCGCTCCCCTCGGGCAAATCGAGTACCAGGCGCAGGCGGTTGGCATCTGAGGAAAACCGTACCCCGGCCTCCGGAGCCCTGATCAGGCCCACCGCGCGGATCACCTCGAGGGGCAGCAACATTCCCTGGGGTGGGGGCAGGCCCGCTTCCAGGGGCGGTGTCCAGCCCAGGCCCTCCACATAGGTGAACTCGAGGCCATTCTTCTTGAAGGTAATCGCCCCATTCTCCTGCACAATACTCAGCCCCAACTTGCTCGCCGGGAGCAGGGCTTGCGCGTGGGCAACCAACAGAAAAAAGCTCAGAGCCATCAAACGCTGCAGCATAGTGCTATTCCAAACCATAACTGCTCCGCCCAAATGCGCAAAGGCTCAACCCACACTCGAGGGGTCGAAAGTCAAAATAGGTTGCTGGGGGTTTAGAGCACTTCCCACCATTACCGAGGAAGACATCAAGCCGAGGAATGACCTACAACCAATCCTGGTCTGGATACACAAATAGATTGTCCATCCGCTTCAAACGGGACGCCAACAGCGGCACTTTGTCCAGTTCGTAATTGAAAAAGTAGCGGGTTGCTTCCAGCTTTCCACGGTAAAAATTCCCCTCCTGGCCCACCGACTTTTGGGCTTGTTGCAACCATAGCCAGGCCAGCGTCACGGTGCCGAAGAGTTCAAGGTAAGCAAACGAGTTTGCAAAAGCCTGCTCAACCTCGCCCGCAGCCGCCTTGCTTAACAAATATTGTGTCACCTCCACTGTGGTCTTCAGCGCCTGGGCAAGCTGATCGGCATACCCTTGCAGTTCACTCTCGGCCCTCAGCTCTCTGCTCTGTGCAATGGTTTTCTGAATTTCCGCCGCCCACAGCTCGAGCCCGGCCCCGCCCTGCATCCCCACCTTGCGCCCCAGCAAGTCCAGGGCCTGGATGCCGTTGGTGCCCTCGTGGATGGCGTTGAGGCGGTTGTCGCGGTAGAACTGCTCGACGTTGTAGTCGCGGGTATAGCCATAGCCACCGTGCACTTGAATGGCCAGTTCGTTGGCTCTTAATCCCAGTTCGCTCGACCAACCTTTGACTACGGGGGTGAGGACTTCTAGCAGCAAATGGGCCTGCTCAGCGGCTTCGGGTGTGGTGGCGGTGCGCTGTTCATCTACCAGGCGAGCGGCATACAAACACAGGTACAAGCAGCCCTCGGCATAGGCTTTTTGCATCAGCAACATCCGCCGCACATCGGGGTGCTGGATAATTGGAACCGCTGGGCTGGCCGGGTTTTTGTCGGTCAGGCGGCGGCCCTGGGTGCGCTCCCGGGCGTATTCCAGCGCGTGCAGATAGCCGGTGTAGGCCAGCGCCATCGCGCCCATGCCCACCCCGATGCGGGCTTCGTTCATCATGGTGAACATGTAGGAGAGCCCCTGGTGCGGCTCCCCCACCAGTTCGCCCACCGCGTCCTCGAGGCTCAGCAGGCAATTGGGAATGCCGGCATAGCCCATCTTGTGGTTGAGACCTGCCAGCTTGACCCCGTTGCGTGGCCCCAGGCTGCCATCGTCGTTGACCCGGTACTTGGGCACAATGAACAGCGAAATCCCCTTGACCCCCGGTGGCCCGCCCGAAATCTTGGCCAGCACCAGGTGCACGATGTTCTCCGCAACCTCGTGATCGCCGCCGGAAATCCACATCTTGGAGCCGTTGAGCTTGTAGGTGCCGCCCTCCTGGGGCTCGGCACGGGTGAGGATATCGGTCAGTGAAGAACCGGCGTGGGGTTCGGAGAGGCACATGGTTCCAAAAAAGCGGCCTTCGAGTTGTGGTATCAGGTATTTCTTCTGCTGGGCCTCGGAACCGTATTTACGGAGCACATTGGCGTTGCCAGCCGTTAGCAAGGCATAGCTGGAAGTGGCGATGTTGGCCGCTTTGAAAAAAGCGCCATAGGCCGTGGAAATCACGTAGGGCAATTGGATGCCGCCCAGCTCGTAGTCATGCGTGGCAGCAAACAAGCCCGCTTTGCGGTACTCGTCCAGGGCCACCTTGACCTCGGGGTTGGTGTGCACTTTTTCCCCGTCGAACCATGGCTCTTCCTGGTCGTTTTTCTTGTTGTGGGTGGCGAACTGCTCGGCGGCGATCTTGTAGGCCACGTCGAGGATGTCCTTGAAGGTCTCGCGGCTGTGGTCGGCGTAGCGTGCGCGATTTGTGAGCGATTCGACATCCAGGACTTCGTATAGAAGGAATTCCAGATCGCGCCGGGAGATGAGCTTTTCCATGGTTGGCAAATTCTAACGCCTACACCCGATAAGTGCCTATAAGATCAGGCTGTTTTCATATACCGCTGTAGCTTCGAAGCCAGAACCAACCCGTCATTGCGAGCGTTCGAAGAACGCGAAGCAATCCAGTATCACCGCCAGGCTTGCTGGATTGCTTCGGCCCCTGAACCGTGCCATGCGCGGCGCAAACGATCTCACAGAAACGGGTTTTTTGTGCATACGATAAAAGCCTGCTTATAAGATCAAAAACCAACTTACCGGAGCACCTACAGCCTTATAATCAATATTCGATGCGTCAACTGGATTTGTTCGAGTATAAAAAACTGCGGGGAATTCCCCGACGGCTACGGGCTTTGTCCAGATGGGCCGATGCTTTTGAAGGATCCTTCTGGCCACCCGATAGAACGCCATACCGCAACTGGAAAATTCCGGTGATCTCGAGCCTGGTGAACCCGCCCAAAGCCCGCAGAGCGATCCAGCGAGCCTGCATGGCCCATATGCTTAGGGCAGCCAAACGGATCACGGAATCCCGCCCCGAGTCTTCCCAGGGCTATTACAAAGTGGCTTGCCTTTTCGTGCTGCCCTGGCTCCACCAGAGCGAGGTGACGATCTTCTACGACCCCGACTACTACGCCGGGTTCTTCGGCGAGCGCAACGAACTCGAGCCGCGAACGCTCTCCTCCGACTTCGGCCTCTCGATTCCAGAGGGTTTCGTCGAGCGCGGATTTTACGTGGTTGACAGGGAAAACCAGATAGAGGAAGAGTGGTGGACGGTGGGAGAGCCCCTGTGAGGATCTATCTCGAGGGGCTGGTGCGTGCCCCTCGACTACCAGAAACTCAGGGCCGAACCCTCCGTAACACCCCCACGGTCTCGATCAGCAGCCGCACGCTGGCTTCCATATAGCCGGTCGAGCCCAGCGAGATGATAACGATGACCTTGTTCTTGGGGTCGAAGAGCAGTTGCGTACCCAAAATGCCCATGTGCCCGATCATATCGGGGTAGCCCGAGAGCAGCGGGAAGATGTCGGCAAACCGGAGGCGCATCACCCCGCGCCCATAGCGGATCACTCGCTCAAAGCGGTTGAGGGGCTGGGCAAGGTACTCGAGGGTCTGGATTCGAACCAGGCTCCCCTCCACCAGTGCCTGGGCGAACTTCAGCAAGTCGTTGGTGGTGCTGGCCACACCGCCCCCAGCCCAGTCGGCAGTGAGGGCGGGCGAGCGGCTAAAGTCGGTGCCCCCAACCCAGACCGGGCTGAGCGGGGCCGAGGAATGCTTGGGCTGGGTGCGGAACGGGAAGTAGCTACGCTCCATGCCCAGTGGCCCGAAGATGCGCTGGTGTACCACCTCCACAAAAGGCTGCCCATAGATTGCTTCAACCACCAACCCCAGCAGCACGAAACCCGAGTCCGAGTAGTGGAACCCCTTGCCGGGAGCAAAGTGCGCCTGCTGGCCTTTTCGGGTCACCTCGAGCAATTCCTGCGGTGTCCAGGCTTTCTGCGGCTCCAGGGCGATCTGCTCCACGACTGGTTTACCGCCCTGCACCGGGCCAGCAAAATAATCACCGACGCCCGAGGTGTGCGCCAGCAGATGCTCGAGCCTCACCTCGGCCCGGTAGTCCACCCCGTCAACTACGAACAAGTTCTCGAGCACCTCCCCCGGCAACAAGTCCACCAGTTTGGAGTCCCAGCGCAGCTTGCCCTGCTCGACTTGTTGGGCAATCAAAACGGTGGTGAACAGCTTGCCCATACTGGCCACGTGGAACGGCTGCTCCGCCGAGGCCCCGAAGTGGCCGGAAAACTGCGGACTCCAGACCAGCATCTGGGCCTGGGCCAACTGGGGTGATTTTTTCTGCACCGCTCCGACACGTTGGGCGAGGCTGGCTCGAGCCTGCCCTTGCGAAATGGGTTTGCTCAACCACCAACCCACCAGACCCCCCACAACCAGCACAACCCCGACCGCCCACAAAACCCACATCCATTTCCCTTCGAGTATCATATTACTAATAGTAACATACCTATTAGTAATATAATAGCCCTTGTGGATTTTTGCGTGTTGGGCCTACTGATGCTGTTCCCGCATAGCCTCTACGACCTCAAGCTGGCCTTCTCGAAAAGCCTTAGTCTGTTCTATAGCTCGAGCCTCGGGAGCATTCAGGTCTCGGTGAAAAAGCTCCTGGAACAGGGCCTGATCGAAGTCCACCAGAAAAGCCAGCAGGGCCGCGCCAAAATCACCTACCGCATCACTGCAGCAGGGCGGGAATACTTCCTGAGCCAGCTCACCGCGCCCATTCCGACGGGGCGGCTCGAGGAGACCGTGCTGGCCCGCTACCACTTTTTGGGCCTGGTGGAGCGGGAAAAGCGGGTTGAGACACTGCGCTTTCTGATCGCCGCCATCGAGGCCTCGCTGGCCGAGTTGCAAACCCTTAAGACCAGCCTGGACGAAATGACCATTCCCCCCGAATGGCAGGAGGTCGCACACTACCAGATCGCTACCGCCGATTACGGCATTCAGGCCCACCGAACCGGGCTGGCGTGGTTCAAGAAGCAGCTCGAGCGGGAGGTCAGGCTCCTGAAGAAGCCCAAAGCCAAAACCTAGCTGCCCGCTTCTCTATTGACAAATCGAGCCTCGAGTCTTAGTGTATTAGTTATATAGTGCACTATTGGGGAGGACATATGCGAATGAAAGCCATCGTCTACGAGCAGTACGGCCAGCCCGACGTTCTGCGGCTAAAAGAGGTCGAGAAGCCCGTCCCAAAGGACAACGAGGTACTGGTCAAAATCCGTGCGGTGTCGCTCAACGCCTACGACTGGCATATCCTGACCGCCGACATCTTCCTGGTTCGCCTTAACCGAGGATTGCTCAAACCCAAAATCCAAATTCTGGGCGCGGATATTGCCGGAGAGGTCGAGGCCGTGGGTAAAGAGGTGCGGCGCTTCAAGCCGGGGGATGCGGTATTTGGCAGCTTGTCCGGCGGCGGATTTGCTGAGTATGTCGGTGCCCCCGAAAAGGCCCTGGCCCTGAAGCCTATCAACCTCACCTTCGAGGAAGCAGCAGCAGTTCCGATGGCGGCCACCACCGCGCTACAAGCCTTGCGCGATGCCGGGAGCCTACAGGCTGGACAAAAGGTGCTGATTCACGGAGCGGCAGGGGGCGTGGGAACCTTTGCAGTACAGTTAGCCAAGCTTTTGGGAGCCGAGGTCACCGCGGTGTGCAGCACCCGCAATCTGGAGCAGTCGAGCCAACTAGGTGCCGACCACGTAATTGACTACACCCAAGAAGACTTCGCCCAAAATCCCCAGCGCTACGACCTGATTCTAGGGGTCAATGGCTACCGTCCGCTCTCGGATTACAGGCGAGCCCTGGCACCAGGTGGACGGTATGTGATGATTGGGGGAACCACCGCACAAATCTTCCAGGCTCTGTTGCTGGGGCCGTGGATGTCCAGAAATGGTCAGAAGATGGGGAACATGATGGCTACCATCCGTCTGCAAGACCTGGACTACCTCAAAAAACACCTCGAGGCGGGCCAGCTCGTTCCCGTCATTGACAAGCGCTACCCGCTGACCGAGACCGCCAATGCGATGCGCTATCTAGGCAGCGGGCACGCCAGGGGGAAGGTGGTCATCACCGTCGAATAGTGGCGGCTCGAGCGGTGCAAGTGGGAGAACAACCTGCATTTTTACGCCAGCCCGGCCCAATAGGCCGGGTTGTTCAGATTTCCCACGCACCACCGGTAGTGCCCATCCCCGCCCTCGTAGGCATAGGCGTTGGCGGTAAAGATGCTGTAGAGCAGGATGTAGCGGTACAGAATGCCCACCTCTCCCGCATGCACCCGTGTCCGAACCAACCGTCCCAAACGCGCCGTGGCATCCCGTTTCAGCTCATCGTACATATCGAAGAAAACCCAGCCGGTGGCCAGGTCGTAGCGGGGGTCGCCATACTGAGTCATCCAGCCAAAGTCGAGCAGGGCGGTAATACGGTTGTGGTCGTCTACCAGCAGGTTGGCCGGGAAGAAGTCGCCGTGCACCAGGGCATATTCGCCCGTATAGGGTTGGCCCAAAAGGGCCTGGAGGTGCGTTTTTTTCCGCTCCCAGGCTTCCACGTCGCGCTGCACATATGGCTCACACAAGGCCAGACGTGCCTCCAGATAGCGCGACAGAAACCTGTTGAAATCGCCTTTGGATCGCAGGCTGAGGCCCCCTGGGTCAAACAGCTTGTAGCGCTCAGGTAGGCTGGGAAAACGCACCTGGCGCAGCTCGATAATCGCCTCCAGGTAGTACTGGAAAACCGCCTCGAGTTCACTTTCCCTCAAATTTGCCAGCCTAGTGCTCAGGGCCACCCCCGGCAATCGCCGCTCGAGGCTCAGCACCAAGCCTTCCTCTTCCCACACCTGGTGAATGTGGGGGAGCTGATAGCTGAGCATGGGAGCGTCCAGATCAGCGTAAAAGGCTTGCAGGGTGCCAAGGTGCTCCAGGGTGATGTCGTTGGTATAAACCTTCAAAACCTGTCCATCCCCATAGGCATAGGCCTCGGCCTCCATGCCCTTGCCCAGCAAACCAGATGCACCCAGTTGATATTTCGCTCGAAGGAGGTCTACCTGTTCGCGGCTCACCTTTTACCAACTCTACGCCCAACGCATCCCTCACTTACCGCACCCGTAGGTGCGTCCGAGGGTCTGTTCCTGCACTTTTGGAGTCAGCCATAAGCAGAATCGGCATTACAACTTTACCGCACCACAGTTCCGGCCCCCGCCAGCGCTGCCGAAATCGGGTTCTCTATACGTGCATCGCCAAACACCACCCGGCCCACCCCGCCCTGCACCGCCTCTACTGCGCCCAATACTTTTTTCTTCATCCGGCCCTGGGCCACGCTCATGTACTGGGGGTCGCCCACCTTGGCGGCAGGAATTTCGTGAATCAGGCTCGACTCGTCGGGAAAGTTGGCGAGCAGGCCAGGAATGTTGGATAGCAGCAACAGCGCTTCCGCTTTTAGGGCGGTCGCCAGCATCGAAGAAGCCGTGTCGCCATCGGTATTGATGGCATCGCCCTCGTACGACACCGCCGGCGGGGTGAGCACCGGCAGATAGCCCGCGTCCACCAGGGTGAGGAGCAGCGCGGTGTTGACCCGCTCCACCGAGCCCGTATAGTCGCCGCGGTGAATTTTGATCTTGCCGTTCTCCACGTACTTAACCGCTTCTTTGCGCTTGCCCTCGAAGATACGCCCATCGAGGCCGGAGAGGCCCACCGCGTTGACCCCCTCCTTCTGCAAAAGCTCCACGATGCGCTTGTTCACCAGGCCGCAGTAGACCATCTCGAAGATCTCGAGCGTCCGTCGGTCGGTAATGCGGCTGGTCATCCCGCCGGGGTGGGTCAGAAACTGCGGCGGGTGGCCCAGGGCTTCGGCTATTTTGTTGGTCTCGCTGCTGCCACCGTGCACCATAATCAGCTTCTGACCGGACTTCCACTGCGAAGCGGCATCTCTAGCCACTGCTTCGTAGTTGATGCCTTCGGAACCACCTACCTTGACCACAATCATCGGCCAACCTCTAGCCCGCCATCATACCGATTTTTTGTACACATCGGGGAAATGCCGTTCCATGAAGCGCTCAGGGGCGGCCAGGGGCCGGAAGCCGTAGAGGGCATACAGGCTGTGCGCGTCGCGGGTAGCCAACATCCAACGTCGCAAGCCCTGAAGTTCGGGGTGGGCCAGGATCACTTCCATCAGCCACTTGCCCAGCCCAGCCCCCCGGTGGGCTTCCAGCACATACACATCGGCCAGATAGGCAAAGGTAGTCCGGTCGGTGACCAACCGTGCCCAGCCGACTTGTTCGTCGCTTTGGTAAATTCCAAAAGCAAGTGAGTTCTGGAAAGCTTTCGCTACCACTTCAAAAGGAATTCCTGGCGACCAGTAGGCTTCGTGGGCCAGGTAGTGGTGTACCCGTGCGAGGTCAAACCGGGATAAATCGGTGCTGATGGTGTACTCGCCTTTTTGCCACTCCATGTTTCTACTCTAGTGGATAGAGTTCCGGGCGCAAAAAAGGGGGCAGGGCCAGCTCTATAGTATGTCGCCAGAACTCCACCCGTTCGATGCGAGAAAGGGTAAGGATGCCCACCGCACCACTGCCCTTCTTGGTATCCTTTTTGCCCACCAGATCGTCCATTACCAGCCCCAATTCCTGTCCTGAGTAGAGCCGCTCCCCCACCACCGGCGGCAGCAAGACCGAGCCCCCCCTGGCCATGCCTCTACGCCCATCCGAGCGCAACACCACCGCGATGTTGAAAAGCCAGCTTCCATAGGCATTGAACTCTACCCCGGCTTCCAGCCCCAACCCCCAGCCTGCACCGGGCCGGGCCAGGGCGGCCCTGGCCCGGTTTTCTGCGCCCAACACTGTTTCTTCGTAGCCAATCGGCTGATCGCGCACCCCGCTGGGCACGTCCACACCGCAAATTTCCAGCTCGGGGAAAATCTCTGCAAACACCAGACGAACGGGTTCTAGTTTTGCTGGATTGGTACTGCCGATCACCACCATGCCTTACAGGCTATCGCATGGCTGGTTTTACGAGAATCGTTCGGACAAATGTCCGGCGGGGCGGGTTATCAATGGAAGCCAGGAGCCATCCAATGCCAGAGCCAACGCCCAAACCCTGGGAAGACGCCCTCAGACGACTCAAGGAAGGCAACCAGCGCTTTGTAGAGGAACGCCTGCATCACCCCAAAAAAGGCTCGGAGCGCCGCCACCAGGTAGCCTACGAGCAGCACCCCTTTGCCACCATTTTCGCGTGCTCGGACTCGAGGGAATCCCCCGAGATCGTTTTCGACCGAGGGCTGGGCGGCTTGTTTGTGGTACGCACTGCGGGCCATGCGCTCGACCGGGCCGCACTGGGCAGCATCGAGTTCAGCATCGAATACCTCGAGGTTCCGCTGGTAGTTTGGCTATCCGCTATGGACTATCGGTGGCTTTCACGCTGCCAGAATCCGCCCCACCTCGGCCAGTTCTTCGGGGGTCAGTTTCCAGTTCACGGCTTGTACATTCTGCTCGAGTTGTTCGGGTTTGGTGGCGCCTGCAATCACACTGCTGACCGCCGGTTTGGCTGCCAGCCAGCTAAAGGCCAGCTCGAGCAGGCTGCGGCCTCGAGCCGCACAGAAAACCCTTAGTTGCTCAACGATTTCCCAGTTCCGCTCGGTCAGCACCTCTTTGGCTAGGTTCTGGTTTTTGGTTAGACGGGCATCCTCCGGCATGGGCGCATCTTTGCGGTACTTACCGCTCAGCAGACCACTGGCCAGCGGGAAATAAGGCAGTAAGCCCATCTGGTAGCGCTCGATTGCGGGCACCAGTTCGCGCTCCACATCCCGCACCAGCACACTGTACTCATCCTGACAAGAAGCAAAGCCCTCCAAGCCCAGGCTCTTGGCTGTCCAGTATGCGTCCGACACCTGCCAGGCCGGCAGGTTGGAGCAGCCGATGTAGCGCACCATGCCCATCCGCACCAGATCGTTCAGGGTACGCAGGGTTTCCTCGATAGGGGTACGCGGGTCGGGCTTGTGCAGTTGGTACAGGTCTATGTAGTCGGTCTTGAGCCGCTTGAGGCTGGCCTGTACTGCCGACATGATGTAGCGGCGTGACCCACCCTTCATCTTGCCCGCATCGTCCATATCCCAGCCAAACTTGGTAGCCAGCACGATGTTCTTGCGTTCCTCGCCGAGCACCTGACCCAGAATGGTTTCCGAGCCGCCTCGGTTGCCGTAGGTGTCGGCTGTATCGAAGAGGGTGATGCCCAGGTCGAGGGCTTTGTGGATGACGGCTTTGGAGGCATCGAAGTCAATCCGCCCCCCAAAGTTGTTGCAACCGATCCCCACTGCCGATACCAACAGGCCCGACTTTCCAAGGTTGCGTTGTTCCATACCTTTCAACTATACCGTCGGAACCGGCTAGACCATTGTGCCGAGCATGTAATACTGGGCACCCTTCTAACGAAGTAGCGCTTGTCCCAGGACTTGTCCCAGGACTTGTCCCAGGACTTGTCCCAGGACTTGTCCCAGGAGGGTTGACGTCTTGAGGACTCAGACAACTTCTTTACTTTCAAGGATGAAGCCCGGTGAATTCCAAGCCCGTCGTCTCAGGCCAGCCCATTCGCAGGTTGAGGCTCTGGATGGCGTGACCCGCTGTGCCCTTGACCAGGTTGTCAATCGCCGAGATCACCACCAGCCGCCCGGTATCTTCTTCCAACTCGAAACCCACATCGCAGTAGTTGGTGCCCTCCACCATCTTGGGATCGGGGTAGCGGTGGATGCCCTTCTTCAGCTTTACAGTGCGGATGAAGGGCTCCGCCCCGTAGACCTTGCGATAGGCCCCCCACACCTCTTTTTCGGTCAGGCCCTGGCGTAGAAAAGTCTGAGCGGTCATCAGAATGCCGCGCACCCGGTCGGTGGCAATGGCGGTCAGGTAGAGTTCGGGGTTGCCTGGTAGGTTCTCGCGGATTTCGGCGGTGTGGCGGTGGCCGGTGGGCTTATAGGCTCGGATGCTGCCCGAGCGCTCAGGGTGGTGCGAGGCTGGGCTGGGCTCGGCCCCGGCGGCGCTGGTGGAGATCATCACCGTGGCGAAGATGGGCCTGGGGGCCAGAATGTCCTCTCGCAGCAGCGGGTAGAGGCCCAGGATGGTGGCGGTAGCGTTGCAGCCGCAGCAGGCGATGTAATTAGCGGTCTCGAGCGTCTGGCGGTGTAGCTCGGGATTGCCATAGACCCACTGCCCGATCAGATCGGGGCGGGGGTGGTCTTCGCCGTAATACTTCTTGTATAAGTCCAGGTTTTTCAACCTGAAGTCCGCCGACAAGTCCACGATAACGGGGGCCAGGCTCCAGTACTTTTCGAACTCCCTGGCCGCCACACCGTGGGGCATCGAGAGCACCAGGATGTCGCAGGGTTGCAAATTCGCCGGATCTATGAATTTCAGGTTGGTGCGACCCCGCAGGTTGGGATGTACCAGCGTCACCGGGTCACCCATCATCCGCCTCGAGGTGACCTGTTTGACTTCCAACCCTGGATGTCCCAACGCCAGCCGCAGAAACTCGCCCCC
>JBBIUP010000025.1:0-26305 GCA_037440185.1 Meiothermus sp.
GTCTCCAGGCATACCGTGCGAATGGCCTCGAGGTAGCCCATCCCACCCGGTTCTTGCTGTTGGTGGCGCAAGCTCTCGGCTACCGGCACCTTCATATCGCCATAGTCGTGTACTTGGTGGCCTAAGCCCTCGAGCACTTCCTGCAACCGTCCGTAGCGGATGGCGCTGGGCCCCATATCCACCCCACGCCGTCCCTGACCCAAATCCATCGGAACGCCCACGATACCAATCTGCTTCATACCTCTTCAGTCTAAGGGCTCCAGTCACCTAATTCCTGGGATGGATTTAGCCTCTCAAATATCCGGGCGTTGCTTTGAGCGCATCATTTCGGGCCTTGGGCTCATCAGTAATCATTTGGGAATTGCGCCCAGTAGGTGACGACAAAAATTCATTTGCCTGCCCTGCCTGGGTACAACATCACTTCCGGGGAATTGGTCTTGGTCGAAAATCTTAGGGTTGCTGCCCCAGTTTTCCTCGAGCTGCCATTGACCCCTGGCTCTTTCGGCGCTACAGTGAAGAGCTACCCTTGCAGAGTAAACTCTAGGGAAATGAAAGAAATGCATATTCAAAGTATCAACCTATCGCGCCTGATGCGGGAGGGCGGCAGCACCGACGCCAGGGGCGAAATCCTGGAATACGTACCCCTGGAGAAAGAGCGCATTCCTCTGGATGGCCCGGCTAAATGGAACATTAGCGCAACCAGGGTGGAAGGCGAAGGCGGACAGGAGTTCTGGCTATCGGGCGAAATTGCCGGTAATGCCGTTTTGGAGTGTCGCCGCTGCCTGACCCCAACCACCACGCCGGTACGCGCTCATTTTCAATACATGCTGCGCTACCAACCAGGGTTGCAGCACCTCGAGGCCACCCTGGAGGACGAAGAAGAAATCCTGCTCTTCGGCCATCCCGACCTCGACCTGGGGCCACTGCTCAGCGAAGCCTTTGCCCTCGAGTTGCCCTATACCACTCTCTGCAAGGAAGACTGCAAGGGCCTCTGCCCGGTTTGTGGAACCAACCGCAACGAGGTAGATTGCGGCCACCGCGAAGAAACCCAAACCAAGCTAGGCGCCGAGCTTTCCAAGTTATTGGGCGATATCAAGGACTGACCAGAAATCCACGAATGTCATCCCAAAATCATGGCCTACGACCAAACCCGATGCTAGGCTAGTTCTATGTCGGCCATTGGCCTCGAGCATTGGCTCCAACACCTGCTGGAACACCTGCCCATCGCCCGCGAGGGCCAAGACCCCGAGGGTGTGCATCAGGTGCGGGTAGCGGTGCGGCGGTTGCGGGTATGGCTGCAATTGGCAGGGATGCGGGTACTGGAGGACGATCTGGCTTGGTTGGTGCGTGCGGCAAGCCAGGTGCGCGACCTTGAAGTTTTGTTGCAACACCAGGGCCTGCCCATAGCCTTTCAGAAGTGGGCCGGGGTTCGATTGGAGGAGGCCCGTGCGGGGTTTATCCCCGTGCTGGATTCTCCGCGACTGGCAGGCCTGTTGCAAGCTCTGGCAAGCCTGCCTCCACTGGAGGGCAAAGTGGCAGAGGCCCGGCTGGAACGCTTCACACTGCGAGTGGAGCGTCGCGCCGAGGAATGGCGTAGCGAAGATAGCATCGAAAGCCTGCACGCTTTGCGCCGGGCCTTGCGGCGTCTGCGCTATGCTCGGGATTGGCTCGAGCAAGATAGCGATGCGGTCAAGGCACTTCAAGAGATTTTTGGGCAGGTGGGTGATCTGAGTTTTATCTTGAACTATCTGGGGGCCTTTGAGGCCGAGGGAGGCAAGGTGTCGTTGCGCTACCGCAGAAAACTCGAGGCCGGCCTGGCCGAGGCTCTCACGGTAGCCCAAAAAGCCTGGAAAAACCACCAGGACGATCTTCGATCTTGAGGTTACGGCCCCAGGCGGTGATTGGTCACAGCCCGCAGCCCCAATTGGTGCTAGGCTGCAACACAAGCGGTCACAGGCTGCCTATTTGAGATTTCCATGTCCAATCTCATACCCGACCAGATCAACCACCGCAGGCGCGTACTGCACGTGGCCCTACGGCAGGTGTTGGGCGAGGATCGGCGGGTAGATGCGATTTTCAAGATTTGTGACCCGCTGGTTCGAGAAGAGCATTTTGTGGCTTCACGGGTAGCGGAATGGGTCACAGATACCGGGCTGCTAAAGCCCGAGGAGCAGGTCTCGCTAACGCGGGCACTCCTGCAAACCATGCGACTGCCCTACAATGAACTCCCCAAATTCCCCGACCACCTGGTTTTACCCACCCAGAACGGGAAAATTGCTCAGCCAGGAACCCTCAGAGGTGCTGGCGCTGCCCAGGCTGTTTCCGAGCCACCTGCAGCGGTCAGGGTTGGCAGTACACCCAAATTTGCCACCATCCTCGATCTGGATGCAGTCGTGGCCCAGCCTGCACCCACCCGTGCCAAAGCCGGGTTTTTCTTCAACCTGCTGGGGTGGTTTACCAGCAAAGGCAAAACCAACAAACCGCAATACCGCTCGAGACCCGAAGTTCGGGTTTTTCGCATGGTGATAGCGGAAATGCTCGAGGTCATGCAAAAAAACAACCCCCGCCTCGAGCAAGCCCTCCTATCGGTAGCCCGACCAAGCGAACATAACAGCTTGCTGGCAACCCTACTAGAGCCTTGGGCCAGGGCTGGACTGGCCCCGCAAGCCCTGCCTGGCACCCTGCCGCTCCCCCAGATGCAGGCCATCGTAGCCTTGCTCCACGCAACGGGTCAGCAGGTCATGGGGCCTGCCGAGGCAGATCGTTTGCTGGAACAGGCCATTGCCAAAGCCAGCAAGATGGATGAAGCCAGATACTTCGCCCCACAAAAACTACGATGAAAATGAGTGGGTAGAGCGGTTCCCACAAGAGCTTGCTCCAAATACCCAGTACAACGGTTTTTGTTGTACAGGGTCAATTACGCCGTACGCAGTGCGGGGTAATTTGGACGAACCGCAAGTAGCGTAAAAAAAGCCGGAGAAACCCTCTCCGGCTTTTTTGCGCCTACTTCTTCCTGGGGCGGTATTTACCGTGTGAGCCACGGAAAATTTTACCACGGCGGGTACGACGATCACCTTTACCCATGCTGGACTCCTAGGCTTTGGCTCCACTAAGGAGCTGGTTAACCTTGCTCATCAAACGGGATTTGCGACGGCTGGCCGCGTTCTTATGCAGGGTTGAGCCTTTGGTGGCCTTGTCAATAAGGCTTTCGGCATAGCGCATGACCTTGGAGGCTTCGCTGGAGTTGCCGTCCTTGGCCAGGGCCACAGCCTTCTTGCTGATGGTCTTGATGGTAGACATCTTGGACTTGTTGCGAGCGCGGCGCTTGAGCGACTGACGATGGCGCTTGATGGCCGAAGGGTTACGAGCAGTTTTTTTCTGTGCCATAGTTCTCCGAACTTGCCAGGTAGGGGCCTAAAGCGCCCAATGGACGCAAAAGGCAGCCTTGAGGCAAACCGCTCACAAGTCTAGCACATCCAGGGGCCATGTGCCTAGTACGCCGTTCACCCAATCCTTGGGAGGTGAACCAGCCCATCCGTTGTGCGGATGTCGCGTCTTGTGCCCTGTTTTCGGCCTCGAAATGATTAAGCGCCTCCAAAGTATGTTTGTCAACACATCCGGCTCGGTGTCTATGGGGGTACTGCGCCCCTGAGTGCAGCTAAAGTAAGCGACTTGCAGGATTTGACAAGCTCAGCGTGGCGCAGCTTAGTGGGTTAGCGGTTGACACATTAGAGTCTAGAATTCGTTGCGAGCCGCCACCCAGTCCATCCGAGCCTGACCCCGAGCATCCTTGAAGCGGAAGATGACGTCATACAAGTTGGCATCAGCCGGGTAGCGAATCTCCTCGGCAAAACGCCCCTGATAGCGCTTGACCAGGCCCGGACTGGTCTGCCCCGTGCGGCGAACCTCCACCTCGAAACTCCCCTGTCGCAAATCCCCACTCACCGTGACCTTGATAAAAGCCCGTATACCGGTGGAGCGAACCTGGTTAAAGGATTCCCCGGTATAGTTCCAATAAAACACCGGCGTGAAGGGCGCATAGCCCACCGCCAGACCAAATCGTTCGGCATAAAAGTACACCCCTGCCACAATCAGGGCCAAAAATAAGAGGCTTCGCACCTCTCCAGTATAGAACATACCTGGCCTCGGTCTCCCTACCACGCTCGTAAGTAAGTACCGGGGCAATGAGGGCTTTTGGTGTTTCTTGGACTGTTTGCTGTCCGTTTTCGGCTCTATGGTTCGCCTCGAGAACCCTGCACAAATCGGTATACTTGGGGGCATGACGGCTGAAGAAGCGCTAATGCAACTGCGAATCGGGGCGGTGGAGATCATCCCCCAGGAAGACTTGCTCAAAAAGCTGCAGTCGGGGAAAAAACTGGTGGTCAAGCTGGGGCTCGACCCTACCCGGCCCGATATTCACATCGGGCATGCCGTGGTGCTACGCAAAATGCGACAATTCCAGGAGTTGGGTCACAAGGTAGTCATCATCATCGGCGACTTTACCGCCATGATCGGCGATCCCTCGGGTCGAAGCAAAACCCGCCCACCCCTGACGCTGGAAGAAACCCGCGCCAACGCCCAAAGCTACGTCGAGCAGGTCGGTAAAATCCTCATCACCAACGACAAAGAGCGTTTCGAGCTGCGCTACAACTCCGAGTGGCTGGAAAACCTGGGTTTCAAGGAGGTCATCAAGCTGGCCTCGCAGCTCACCGTGGCCCAGATGTTGGAACGTGAGGACTTTAAGAAGCGCTATACCGAGGGTGTCCCCATCTCGCTGCACGAGTTCCTCTACCCCTTTGCCCAGGGCTACGACTCGGTGCCCATCGCCTGCGATGTCGAGATGGGCGGCACCGATCAGAAGTTCAACCTGCTGGTGGGCCGAGAGGTGCAGGAAGCCTATGGTCTAGAAAAACAGGTGGCCTTTATCATGCCGCTCTTGGTGGGTGGCGATGGACAGAAAATGTCCAAGAGCCTCGACAACTACATCGGCATTACCGAAGAACCCAGTGAGGTTTTCCGCAAGCTGATGAAAATTGAAGACCAGTACCTGCAAACCTATTTTGAACTATGCACCGACCTAACGCCTGAGGAAATCAAAGAAGTCATGGAGAAGGGTGGCCCGGTTGGGGCACACCGGGTGTTGGCACGGCTGGTAACGGGAGCCTATACTCAGGAGCCAATTCCATCTCGCCTTGACCAAAAGCTGTATGAATCACTCGGATACAGCCTGGCAGCCCAGGGTCTTGACAAAGAAGGTGGCAACCAGGCCGTTCAGCAGGCCGAACTCCGCTACGATGAAATCTCCAAAGGGGGCATCCCCGGCGAAATGCCTGCATTCGCTGTAAGCAACACAGCGCTTCAGGACGGCAAGATCGGCGTGGCGAAGCTATTTACCCTGGCCGGTTTGACCACCTCCAACGGCGAAGCTCGGCGTCTCATCGAACAAAAAGGCTTGCGGCTGGATGGTGAGGTGCTCACCGATCCCAAGGCTGAGGTCGCACTAGACAGGCCGCTGGTGCTCCAGCGCGGCAAAGACCGATTTGTGCGGGTGGTTCAGGGCTGAGGATTTATCACGTAATGTACGTCGTATAGCAAAAAACGCCATATCGCTCTATTGGGTATGTTTTGGATGGCAAGCCAACCAACCACCACGGTGAGTATCACCTCGGCTTAACTTTGCTCCAAAGGGCGAAAAGGGGTCTCGTAACCGGTCGCAAAGAGGGCTCCGTTCTCTTGTTCTAGGCGCAGCCGGGGCAAGGGAAAGCGCGGCGGGCCATAGACCGCCCTTCCGCCTTGCAGCGGCTCGAAGGCTCCAAAGTGGCAGGGACAGCCCATGAAGGGATGGTCGGTGCGGTAGTTGTAGGCAATGGAGCCTAGCTCGGGGTTGTCCACATAATTGACCACACAGCCCTGGTGGGTGCAGATGCGCGAAAGGGCCAGGAAGTGGGCATCGCTGGTAGAGAGCCCCCCGACCACGGGTTCCGAGAGGCGAAAAACCACCGCCTTGAGGGGGCTCCCGTTGTAGACGTACTCAAAGTATTTGAACTTCCAGTGCGCGTCTAGTTCGTTCAGCACGGCAGCTTGTACCCTGGGGCCGTCGCGCCAAACTGGCTCGGCAATGCCCGTTTTGGTGAAATGGATGGAGTAGGTGCGCCAGGCAAGCCAGCCAAAAAAGCCTGCCGTGATGGCGCTGGGAACAATCCAAAGCAAATCCCGGCGGCTAATTTTTCGGAGGTTTTGCAAGCCGGGCTCGCTCATAGACCCCCGAGATATTGCAGCAGTGCGCTCAGTTCTTCGGAAGTGAGCTGCTGGGGAGGCATCTGACCCCGGCCCTTGACGATGATTTCCCTCACCGCCTCCGGCACCTTGTTGATGGGGTTGCCCTGCAAGCGTGGGCCAGAACCACCCTGGGCCTGGGCCCCGTGGCAGGCAGCACATTTGCCCAGATACACCTGTTGTCCCTTGGAGGTGGCGTTTTGCTGATCTCTGGCGGTCTGGATCAGGTTGAGTACCTGTTCCCTGGCCTCGCCTCCAGCCTTCAAGTAGCCCTCCCAGGCCACAATGGCTTGTGCAGGACGGCCCAGTTGAAAGTAGGCATTGCCCAGAAATAACCAGCCCTCCGCCACGTCTGGCTCGGCCCGCACCGCCAGCTCGAGCGCCTGCGCCCCTTCCTCCGGTCGTCCGCTCATAAACAGCAACATCCCGATACGCCGCACGGCATTGGCGTTGCGCGGTTCCAGCTCAATGACCCTTAGATAGCCCTGCACGGCCCGCTCAAAGTCTTGCAAGTCGTAGGCCTTGTTGGCATAAGCCAGCCAGTCGGCCGCTTTGCCGCTTTGCTCGGCCTGGCGTTGCAGGTTACCTAGCTCGCGGGCTTCGTTGCGGCTGGTGATGATGGTCTCGCCGGGCAGCCTCGGCACCGTGTAGGCCCACAGCCCTACCCCCAGAGCCACCAGGCTCAGGGTCACCGCTCCCAATGTAACTGGGTTAAGGCGGCGCGGAACCGGGTTTTCGTTGCCCAGCTCGGCCAATTGGCGCTCAATTCGCACCACCTGGGCCAGCAGGCGTTTGCGCTCATCGCCCTCGGCTTCCTTGGCCTGGGTCTTGAGCACTTCCAATTCGGTTCTTAGTTCCTCCGGACGGGGACTCTCGGGAAAGGGCTGGGCCTGGGAACGGAAAAAAGGCCGTAGCGCATAGGCCAGGGCCAACACAAACAACAAGGCAAGCAGAAAGTAGGCAAGTATCATGATCGCTCAGGGGTTCGGTTCAGTTCGGACTCGAGGCGGGCGATTTCTTCATCGGAAACGTCGGATGCCGTTGTATGGGCTCGAGCTTTGACCCGGACCAGATAACGCCACAAGCCAAAGCCCAGCAAGCCCAAACCAATTAGGGGCGAGAGCCAGACCCACAGGGTGAGACCCCTGGCGGGGGGCTCGTAAAGAATCCAGTCGCCATAACGCTGCACAAAAAACTGACGGATCTCGGCTTCGGTCTTGCCCTGAGCTAGTTGCTCATCAATAATTCGGCGCATCTCCACCGCAATTCCGGCATTGGATTCCCCCGCCGACTCGCCCTGGCAGACTGGGCAGCGCAGTTCCCTGGCAATCTCAAAAACCCTGGGCGAGAAATCCGGCGGAGGCGTGCTGGGCGCGGGCTGTGCAAGACCAATGGCTGATAGCTGGGAGGCGACAGCAAGCAGCAAAACCCAAACTGCCTGCTTCCACAGGGTTTGGCCCTGAACCCTCGGCACCAGGCCCTCGACCTTCATTGCAGCACCTGCCTCAAATAGCCCTGCAACTGAGCCTCGCTTAGCTCACCAGCATGACGGGCCAGTATGGTTCCATTGCGGTCAATTACAAAGGTCTCGGGCACGCCATAGTAGCCATACTCGATACCGATGCGCCCTCGCCCATCGTAAACACTGGGGAAGGTCAGGCCATACTGCTGGATGAACTTCAGGGCATCGGTTTCCTTGTCCTGCACATTGACCCCCAGAATGAGCACCTGGTCTTTGTACTGTTGGTGGAAGCGCTCGAGGAGTGGGGCTTCCGTGCGGCAGGGAATACACCAACTGGCCCAGATATTGAGCAGTACGGGCTTCTCTACGCGCTCACCAATACCCATTTCCGGCCCAAACGCTTCGCGGTAGGGCTCCAGCAGCGGCAAACTAAAGGCAGGAGCAGGTTTGCCCACCAACACCGATTGCAGCTCGTTGGGGTTGGGACGCTGCATCCCCCAATAAAACAACCCCCCCAACAACAACACCCAGATAGGCCAGAACCTAAGCATGGGCAACCTCTTTTTTGTCTCGAAGTTCCAACATCAGTCTCCTGCCGTAGGGGACATCTGGCGATTGGCAACCTTTGCCCCGCTGGGCCACAAAATATACAAGGTGCCCAGCACGATGATCAGGCCCGCCACCCACAGCCACCAGACCATGGGGGTCACGATGATTTTCAGGGTAGCCCATCGACCATTCTCCTGATCAAACTGCATCAACACAAAATAATAGTCGTTGTAGAGGGAGTATTTGACCACTGGTGTTGCCAGTGGCGACTCCATCTGCGGGTAGAAGTTGAGCCGGGTCTGATAGCGCCCGTCCGAACCCCAGCCCTCGCGGCTCGTAGAGCGCACCTCAATAGGGGCGATGGCTGCAAAGCGGTTGGACTCTTCTCTGGCCCCAATAGACAACAAGCGAACCTCCATGCCGCGGGTCTGCCAGGTCTCGCCGACATTAAGGGTTTTTTGTTCGGTCACACGGTAGGTCTGGCTGAAAGCGATGGTCAGGGCGGCCAACGCCACTCCAAAATGCACGATGTGGGAACCAAAACGGCGTTTGTTGCTAGCAGCCAGTTCCAACAGGGCTTGCCCTGCCGAAATCCCCAGCGAACGCACCCGCTCGCGCACACCCTGGCCCACCATCAGCCAAATAGCCATCAGGTTGTAGGCAAAAAGCCCAATCGCTAGCGAGACTCCCAGGCTCAGGCCCAGCACAAATCCCAGCAGGGTTCCCACCCCCAGCGCAACCAGCATGGCCGCTAAGTTGCGCACAACCTGGGTGTTGGTGTTGCGCCAGGGCAAGACCGGCCCAATGCCCATCAAGAGCAGCATGAAGATCCCCAGTGGAATCGAGATCTGGTTAAAGAAGGGAGCACCAATGGAAACCTTGGCACCGCTGAAGGCTTCCACCACCAGCGGCCACAACGTGCCCAACACCACCACAAAAGCAAAGGTGCCAAAGAATAGGGCTCCAGCCAGCAAAGCCCCCTCACGGCTTTTCCACCTAACCTCGCCCGCTTCCTTGATTTCTGAAGAAACCCGGGCCAGCAGGCCCAAACCCACCACCATCACGCCCAACAAAAACACCAAAAACCAGGCCCCCACCGGCCCACTGGCAAAAGCATGCACCGATTGGATGACCCCTGAGCGGGTCAGGAAGGTACCAAAAACCGTCGCCGCGAAAGCCAGGGTGATGAAGGCAAAGTTCCAGCCCTTGAAAAGCCCTTTACGCTCTTGCACCTGGGCGGTGTGGAGGAAAGCCGTTGCCAGCAACCAGGGAATGATGGAGGCGTTTTCGACTGGATCCCAGGCCCAATAACCCCCCCAGCCCAGAATCTCGTAGCTCCACCACTTGCCGGTGAAGATCGCGGCGGTCAGGAAGCCCCAGGCCACCAGTGTCCACCAGCGGGTTTCGAAAATCCAGCTCTGATAGCGCTTGGCAACCATGGCCGCTACCGCATAGGCAAATGGCACCGAGAGCCCCACAAAGCCCAGGTACATCAAGACTGGGTGCACCGCCATCATCCAGTGGTTTTGCAGGAGGGGGTTGGTGCCCTGCCCATCCTGGGGCGGGTTGGGTACGGCATCAAAGGGGTGGGCCACAAACACCATCACCGCGAAGAAAAACACCTGTACCGCAAATAGCGTACCCAGGGCAACTGGAGCCCGCCAGATGTCCAGGCTCTTGCCCACCCGCAAGCTCACCAGCCAGGTGTAGGCCGCTTGAAGCATGGCCCACAACAAAATCGAGCCTTCCAGCGCCGCCCAGGGCGTGACCAGCTTGACCCAAAGTGGGTTGTCGGCAGAACTGCTGTTGGCTACATAGGAGACACTAAAATCGTTGGTTAGGATAGCCCATTCCAACGACCCGAAGGAGAGCAGCGCAGCCAGCAAGGTGAGGGCCGAGAGGCGCTTGGCCGCCTCGAGGTAGCGTCTATCCCGCAGGGTGTAGGCCAGGGTTGCCAGCACCAGTCCTACCATCGAAAAAATCAGTGCGGCAAGGAGGGAAATGCCCCCCAACAAGCCGGGGGTCATGTAGTCCTCCTTGTTGGGTAAAGCGCCATCACTGCGTCCCCTCGATGAGCTTGCGTACTTCGTCGGGCGTCCAGCCCTCTTTGGGGGCCTGATAGGTTTCGGAGTGCTTGACCAGGAGGTTCTGGCTTACAAAAGCCTCGCCCTGGAACTTGCCTTCCACCACCACCCCCCGGTTTTCGCCAAACAGGGCGGGCGGCGTGGAACCCGAAGACATGATCGGGATATCCTTGACCCCATCGGTGACCATAAAGCGCAGTTCCAGGGTTTGCGGGTTGTAGTTGAGCGACCCCTCCTTGACCAGCCCTCCCAGGCGCACCTGACGGTTCTGGTAACGGTCTGCCTGCTGAAAGTATTCGCTGGGGGTAATGAAATAAACCAGGTTTTGCCCCAAGCCACCAAAGATCAAGTAGATCAGGGCCCCTGCTACCACAACCAGTCCGATAATGTATTTGGGTTTCATGCACACCTCGAGGGAACTGTCCCTATTTATTCCTCTGATAGCGCCAGATCAGATAGCCTAGATAGCCGAACACCGAAGCATAGACCACTGCATAGGTCCAGACCACAAAGGGGTTGGCTGGGTTCCAAAGTGGATTATCGGGCATCTCACACCTCTTCTCTGGCGGCCTGGCGGGCCGCAATGATGCTCCGCAGCCGAACCAATCCAATAAACAGCAACGTGAAGGCGGCAAGGTTGACCAGCATGGGGATCAGGATGGCGGTATCTACATTGATTCTGCCAGTGGTAAGGTCAATGGACTGGGTCTGGTGTAAGCTGCGCCACCAGCGTACCGACATGTAGCTGATGGGCACATTGATGGAACCCAGTATCGCCACCCCGGCGGCTGCCTTGGCCCGCAGTTCGGGGTCTTCGATGGCACCCCGCACCACGACATACCCCACGTAGATGGCAAACAGGATGGCGGTGGTGGTCAGGCGGGGCTCCCAGTCCCAGTACACCCCCCAGGTGGGCCGGGCCCAGAGCATCCCGGTCAGCAAAGCCAACGCCATAAAGATAAGCCCCACTTCCACCGAGGCCGCTGCAACGCGGTCGTGGTGCGATTTGCGCCGCACCAGATAGGCGACCGAGTAGCCCAGTGCGGCAAAGCTAGCCACGTAGGCCATCCAGGCCGTCGGGACGTGCACATGGAATATTCGGGCCACAAACCCCTGGCTCTGGTCGGGGGGTGCAGTCATGGCCATGAAAAAGCCCACCACCGCGCCCACCACACCCAAACCCAGGATGCCCAAAGTCAGGCCATCAAGGCGGCTGGTTTGATCGGAGCGTGCAAGTTGCATTTGAGTCCTCCCCTTTGTCCCTTATTACGCTATTGTGCTTTGAAATGGATGAAGCGATGTAAATCACATTACATCCTCTTCAGCCAGACTCCAGATAACTGCTACGCCAACTCTGGCTACCATCATCTACATCGAAAAATTACCACTGGTGGGGTAACGTCCAGGTAACGGGAAGGCCAGGTCACACCTGCTCCGAAGGCAACCACATTAGCCTTCCAGCATGTAGGGGAAAACCATCGCGCACACTGTAACATAGATGATATCGAAAACCAGCAAAAGGCGCAGCCAATCGGATAGTTCGGCAATCGGGATGCCTTCTGCCAGTCCCTGGGTCAGCCGCACTGCCGCCAAGACTACCGGGATGACCAGAGGAAATAGCAAGAGCGGCAACAGAATCTCACGCCCCCGCAAACGAGCCAGCATCCCAGCATAAAAAGTGGAGATAGCCGCGTAGCCCAGCGAACCCAACAACAAGGTTATTATGTACCAATTCCAATTTTGCATGGGTAGGTAGAAAAGTCCCGCCGTCAGAACCAGCAGCGCCAGACCCACCACCAGCAACAGGGCAAACTGAAACAGCAGCTTGCCGAAATAGATCCACTCGCGGCTGCCAGGAGTCAGGAGCAAGTCGTCGAGGGTACCATCCTCAACCTCGAGGCCAAAGGCCCGCCCGGCCAACAGGCTTCCGGCAAAAGCCAGCGCTACCCACAGCACCCCCGGTGCCGCTTTTTGCAGGTCTTGCTGATTAGGGCCAAAGGCCATGGCCAGGATAAATAGCATGACCGCCAGGAAAAACACTGCCGACAAGATGCCCGTACGCCCCCGAAACTCCAACACCAGGTCGCGCCAGGCCAGCCAGAAAATCCGCTGCACAGGGCTAAGGGTATCGGTTTGGGCGCAGAACGTAAAGGGACGGGGCAGAGAGCTTGGAGCCTATGGCAGATGGGGAATGTGCAGTCACGAGTGTTCGCCGCCATATTAGTGGGACATATGCCGCTTTCGATAACCAGTACCCTGCAATGGCAATGCAGTTATTTGAATCCAATCCTGTTGAAATCTTGAGCCGATGTCCCTTGTTTGAAGGCGTTTCTCGTAGCGATTTGGAGTTGCTGGCTGCCCAGTGCGAGTGGCTCGAGTTGGGCAAGCGCCAGCCGCTATTCTTTCAGGGCGATCCGGTAAAACGGCTTTACCTGGTGGTCAATGGTTTAATAAAGGTTTACCGCCTGGATCCCAAGGGAGAGCGGCAGATCGTAATCCACCTCGATGAGCCAGGCCAATGCGTGGCTTCCGTCGCGGTCTTCATGCACCAGCCGCACTACCACGCTTCAGCAGAAGCGGTAGAAGCAAGCCGGGTTCTGGCAATCCCTGCCAGCGAGTTCTGCCAATTGATCCAACAGAACATCACGCTCTCCAACACCATGCTCCGTTTCACGGCCCAACGCACCCAGCAGATTGTGCAAGTACTCGACCGCATGGTATTTCGCGAGGTGGACTCGAGGCTGGCCGAGTATCTACTCTCGATGGCACAGACCCACGGCCAGGGCTTCAAACTGCCCACCAACCCTGAAATTGCTGCCATTGTGGGCACCACCCCCGAACCCGTTAGCCGCAAATTGGGACTTTTCTCCCTGCAAGGTTGGGTAGAAATTAATAGACGGCGGGTTCATATCACCAACCCGGTTGCCTTGCAGGAGTTGGCTCAAGCGGCATGAAATTGCTGCGAATGCTGCGGTTTACGGTGATTATCCTTTATACTATGCATCTTACAAGCTGGTTTTAGCAGGTTTGACTTAAGGCATGGATTTTTAGCTCTCAGAAATGTTCCAATACCCTTGGGATATTTAGCCGGAGGTGGCCATGAGAAAACCAGGAGAGGTCATACTATGCGAAACTGGCTGACCGGAGGAGGCATCGTACTGGTGGCAGCACTCCTGTTGGGGGTGATGGCTGGAGCCGGGAGCTATACCGCCAATAACGCCCAGGCACTTTCCTACCTCTCGGATGATCCCAAGGCCTGCGTGAACTGCCACATCATGCGTGAAGCCCACGACACCTGGCAGAAGTCCGGTCACGGCCATGTGGCGAAGTGCGTGGACTGTCACCTGCCCCACGACACAGTTGGCAAATGGGCCACCAAGGTCGAGCATGGCTGGAATCACTCGGTGGCTTTTACCCTGCAAAACTTTCACGAGCCCATTCAAATCAAAGGACGAAGCCTGGCAGTTGTAGAACAAAACTGTGTAGGTTGCCACCGCAACCTGCTTGGGGGAGTTTTACAAGCCCAAACGGCTTTTCAGAATGCTCACACCAATCTGGATGCTGGCCAAGGAGTCCTGGGTTGTGTGAGCTGCCACCGTGGCGTGGGACACGGGCATTAGGGGGAACCTATGAATAGACGATGGCTATGGGTTAGTGCAGCGGTAGCAATCCTTGCGGCGCTGGGGACTCTTGGAATACTGGCCCTGCTGAACAACATCAACACCCGCCAAGCTGAGGCCCGAGAGACCGTGCTTCGGGTGGTAGACATTACCGAAGAAACCTATGCTTCCTCGACGTGGGGACAAAACTTCCCTTTACAATACGACACCTTCAAACGTACAGTGGACGTCGAGCGCACGCGCTTTGGCGGATCGGAAAATATCCAGAAGCTGGATAAATATCCGCACTTGCGCGTTTTGTGGGAGGGCTTTCCTTTCTCGGTAGATTTTCGCGAGGAGCGCGGCCACTATTACATGCTGTCCGATCAGCAGCAGACGGAGCGGGTACATCAGTTTAAGCAGCCCGGTTCATGCCTCAACTGCCACTCCAGCATGATAGAGGCCTATCGCACCGCGGCGCTTCAGGGTGGCCTGCCTGCCGACAAGGTGCATACCCAAGAGGCCTTCTTTGTGGGTGCCAAGGTAATCAGCGAGATGCCTTGGGCAGAGGCCAACAAACTTGTCAAGAATGCAATTGGCTGCATTGACTGCCATGATCCCAAGACCATGGCTGTACGCATCACCCGCCCAGGCTTCTTCAATGGCATCCGCGATCTAGCCAAGTCCAACGACCCCGTGCCCCACCTTCCCAGCATCGAACGCTGGCGGGCCGGCAACCGGCAAAAGGAGTACGATCCCAACGTAGATGCCAGCCGCCAGGAGATGCGCTCGTTGGTGTGTGCACAGTGCCACGTGGAATACTACTTTGACAAAGCGCCCACCAGAACTCTAATTTTCCCTTGGCACAAGGGTCTGAAGGTAGAGCAGCAGTTGCAGTATTACGACCAAATCGGCTGGCGGGACTGGGTACACAAGAGCTCGGGAGCCGAGGTAATGAAGGTTCAACACCCCGAATTCGAGATGTGGTCGCAGGGTGTACACGCTCGAGCGGGTGTGGCCTGTGCAGACTGCCACATGCCCTACGAACGTGCAGGTGCTGTCAAGATTACCAACCACCATGCGCGTAGTCCCATGCTTAACATTGCCCAAAGCTGCCAGACCTGCCACAACGTCCCGGAAGCGGAACTGCTAAGCCGGGTGGAAACCATCCAGACCCGTACCGACAAGTTGCAAGAACAGGCAAAACAGGCCGTAGTAGACCTGATTCAAGCCATCGTGGCAGCCCAAACCAGCGGGGCTTCTGAGGAGGCTCTCAAGAAGGCACGCACCCTTCAGCGCTCTGCCCAGTTCAAGGTGGATTGGGTCTTCTCGGAAAACTCACGTGGCTTCCACGCACCCCAGGAGGCCGCTCGAATTCTGGGTGAATCCATTGATGAAGCCCGGCAAGGCGTTCTAGAAGCCTACAAAGCCGAGATTGCAGCTAAACCCAAGCAGTAACCTGGATCAAAGCGCCAAACCCCCGCAATGCTGCGGGGGTTTTGGGGTATGGAAGATTTCAAGCGGGTATTAGCTCTACTACCCGATCCACCAAGGCCAGCCAGCTTTTGTCGTGGGTAGCAATCACCACTCCCCCTTTCGTCCTGGCAAAGCCTACTAGACTTTCCAACAAACCCCGTCCCGCTGTATCCAGGGCCGCTTCTGGCTCGTCCAGGAGCCAGATATCGGGGCACTGAAGGCGCAGTCGGGCCATGGCCAGGCGTTTTTTCATGCCACTGCTGTAACTCAGCACCGGCTTGTCCAGAGGCAGCCCCACCTGCTGCAAGGCTGAGCGAATCTCGGCGCGATCGTCCAGCCGCCCGTCCAGCCGCAGGGCATAGTGCAGGTTTTCGGCTCCGGTAAAATGCCGATGAAAAGCAGGGGGGTTGGCCAGAAAACCTACCCTTCCCCCCAGCTTGATGGAACCCTGGGTCGGACGAACCAGCCCTGCCAATACCCGCAACAAGGTGGTTTTGCCCACCCCGTTGGGGCCGACCAGGGCCACTGTTTCATGCATCGCAAGCCGGAAATCCAGGTTGCGCAGCACCCAATCCCGCCCGTAGCGCTTGGCAACCGCGTTGGCTTCAATCAGCATGCGCTCCATCATACGGTTTGGTTCGATTACTGGCCGATCAGGCTTTTCTCGAGGTTCAGCAGCCACTCGGGGGTGATCTTGAGGAAGAAGCTGTTGAGCTGGGTAAAAGTACCGGTAAACATCAGCACCCCCACCGCGATCAGGGCCACCCCTGCCGTCACCTCGGCCCAGCGGGAGAAACGGGCCGCCTTGCGCAAAAACGGACGAACTCGATCGGCAAAAAGGGCCACCAGCAGGAACGGAACCGCCAGACCCAGGATGTAGGCAATCAAAAAGTTGGCCCCACCACCGGCTGCCGTTAGGGTTAGAATGCCCCCCAAAATCGGGCCAATGCAGGGCGTCCAACCCAAGCCCAAGACCATTCCCAGCACGAAAGCCCCCCAGGGGCGGCTGGTATCCCCCTCGTAGCGCAGGTTCACCCCCCATTTGGGCTTGAGGCCCAGCATATACAGGCCGAACAGCACCATGATGACCCCGCCAATCTGGCCCAACAGTTGGCGGTTCTCGAACAGCAGCCCACCCAGAAGGGTGAAGGGCAACCCCAGCATCAAGAACACCAGGGAGAAGCCGCCTACAAAAAAGAAGGCGTTGAACAGGGGCCGTCCCCGTTCTCCCCCCAGGTAGAGCAGGTACGTAGGCACCAGCGGCAGCACACAAGGAGAGAGGAACGAAAGAATCCCAGCCAGGAAGGCGGCAGTCAGGCTCATAACCCTCAGGATAGACCATATTGGTTAGTACATTCGTAATTCTTTCAAGGGTTGCTGGGTATGATGGCTGTAAATGCAAGACCGTCTTTTGGATTATCAGCGCGAACAGCGCATTCGTACCATTCTGGAGGCGATTCCCGACGATCTGATGCTGGTGGATTCGGCTGGCAACATCCGCGAATACAAGGCCGGCAAAAGCGCTACCCATCTACCCATGGATCGGTTCTTGGGCACGACCCTGGGCGAGCTTTTTCCCAAAACCCTGACGGATCAGCTTCACAGTGCCATTCGTGCTGGGCTCAACTCCGAACAAGCTCGGGTGATCGAACTGAACCTCGAAGGGCGGGACTTCGAGGCTCGAGTGGTACCCATGGAAAGCGACATGACCTTGATTCTGTTCCGCGATGTGACGGTAGAGCGCGAGTCCGAACGAGTAAAATCAGAGTTTATTGCAGCGGTTTCGCACGAACTCAAGACACCGCTGGCTTCGATTCTGGGCTTTAGTGAATTGTTGCTAGACGATAGTTATGGTTCGGCAGAACTCAAGGAATTTCTGGAAAACATTCAGTACAGCAGCCTCCGGTTGAAAGATATGGTCAACAACCTGCTGGACACCTCCCGCCTGGAAGCGGGGCGATTTACCATCAGCCGACAACCTGTAGATCTACAGTTCACCCTGGCCAAGACCGCCCGTAGCTTTGCCGGGGTTGCCAAGCTGAGCCAGATTCACTTTATCTGGGAGTTCGACCCCCTGCCCATCATCGAAGCCGACCCCGAGCGCATCGGTCAAGTGGTAGGCAACATGCTCTCCAACGCCTTCAAGTTCTGCCCAAAGGGAGGCACCATCTGGCTGCGGGCCAGGTCACATGGGGGTGTACTGCTCGAGGTCGAGGACACCGGCCCCGGTATCCCACTAGAGGAACAGGGCCATCTCTTCAACCGCTACAGCCGCACCCAGAGTGCCATCTCGAGGGGCATTGTAGGCACTGGCCTGGGACTCTACATCTCCAAGGCCATTATCGAAGCCCACCAGGGGCGCATCTGGGTGGAATCGCGAGAAAACCAAGGGGCCAAGTTCAGCGTGTGGTTGCCGCTCTAAACCAGTAGGCTAAGGTCATGCTGCATCTCGTGGGTATTCGCAAAGCCTACCCTGGTTTTGCGCTTTCGGTTTCGCTCGAGGTCAGCCCCCAGCAAACCCTGGCCCTGCTAGGGCCGTCCGGCAGCGGCAAAAGCACTTTGCTGCGGCTGGTAGCCGGTCTAGAAGCACCCGATGCTGGGCAACTCTGGCTGAACAACCTAGACATCACCAGCCTGCCCCCCGAGGAGCGCCAGATAGGATTTGTATTTCAGGATTATGCCCTGTTTCCCCACCTGTCGGTATCCGAGAACATCGCCTTTGGCCTGCGCGAAGCCCGTTGGGGAAAACACTCCACCCTAAAGCGGGTCGCAGAGTTGTTGGATTTGACTCACCTGGGCCCCCACGCTCACAAGCGGCCCCACCAGCTCTCGGGGGGCGAACGCCAGCGGGTGGCCCTAGCCCGTGCGCTGGCCAACCAACCCAAAGTGCTGTTACTGGACGAACCCCTGGGGGCACTGGACTTGAAGCTGCGGCAAGAGTTGTTGTTTGAATTGCGCGCGATTTTGCGCCAGACCCGAATCCCTTCCATCGTCGTCACCCACGACCAGTCGGAAGCTTTTGTACTAGCCGAACAAATTGCCATCCTGCAAGCTGGGCACATTGTGCAGCTAGGCTCCCCCGAACAGCTTTACAATCATCCCAAAAACCCATGGATCGCCACTTTCCTCGGCCATCGCAACCTGCTCGTGTCGCAGCAAAGCAGCCATTTTGGCCTACCCCCATTGCCCCATTTGCTTCCCCAGGAGGCCATCCAACTGCGCCAGGGCGAAGAAGCGGTGGTATCCGAACGCATCTTCATGGGTCTCACGGTAGCCCTCGAGCTGGACTGGCGTGGCCTCAAGCTCTATTGGGAGGGCCCAGAACCGGGCCTCGTTGTCGGCGAGACAACCCGAGTCAGGGTAGATTGGTCTAAAGTGGTCGCATTGGAGCGTCAGGTCGGCGAAGCAGGGACTTCAGAACCTGCAGATTCTGCCCCCTGAAACACCTCCGCGCCCTTTGCACAGTTGGTATTCCCGGACGCACCCTCTTGTTACTTGACCCAGGCCCAGCCATGCACCCATTCACTATCCTGCTCGGCGGTTCCGTCACCCCAACCCGGCGGCTGCAGGCCCAGATCGCTGGGAGCCGGGTGATTGCGGCGGACAGTGGCATGATGCACGCCCCACCCCTGGGGCTACAGGCTGAACTTTGGGTGGGGGACTTCGACTCGGCCTCACAGGAATTACAACTAGTCTTTGCCCACATCCCCCGCGAGGAGCATCCGGTGGGCAAGGACTTCACCGATGGCGAACTGGCCATCGAGGCCGCCCTGGCCAGGGGGGCCGATCGGTTGATTCTGGTGGGTGCAATGGGGGGCCAGACCGACCAGACCATAGCCCACCTGCTTTTGGGCCTTCGGTTGGCCCAGCAGGGTATTCCAACCTTGCTCAGTTCAGGCTATGAAGAGGCCTACCCCTTGCTTCCGGGAAATCTGCAACTGGATTTGCCACTTCACAGCAAGCTGAGTCTGTTGCCCCTGGGCGGTTTCGCTGGCCTGAGCATTCGTGGAGTTGGCTGGCCGCTGCACAAGTCCGATGTGCCGCTGGGCAGCACCCGTACCCTCTCCAACCTGGCTTTAGGACGGGTGGAGGTTAAACTCGAGGCCGGCTACGGCGTAGTGATTGCCTACCCCGAACCCGCGTTATACTGACCACCTACCCCGAACCCGCGACCTTATGAAACTCGTCCAGAAACAGCCCAAGCTGCTCGGCCAGGTTTTCCTGCTCGAGCATGGCTTGTTCAAAAACCAGCGGCTCTTCTACCAGGGCGGGCAAGCGCAACCAGCCCAGGTAGTACTGCCCCGCCAGGTCTGGCTTCTTCAGCCTTAGTCGCTCGGTATTTGAGAGCAGGGTTTCGAAGCCATCGGGGCTACAGAGTACCGGATACTGCACCGGGGATAGTCGCCTTAGGAAGGACTTAAGCTGGCCAGGATTCGACCAGAACCCATAGTTGAGGTCATCGGTGATTTGTTCGATGCGGGAGAGCAAGGCGGGGTCGCCCTGGCGGCCCACCAGCTTGCGCACCAACTCACTGCGCCGCAGGCGCAAGGTTGCGTATTCAGAAAGCAGATAGAGCCTGCCGGGATAAAAGTCCAGGGCCTCGCGCAGACGATGCGCCATCACGTAGTCCTGATATTCCCGGAAGGGATCCACGGCTCCATTGTGCGACAAGGGGGCAGATTAATGGAAGATTACCCCCGATTGTGGGGGGTCTTTCTCATGATTTATCGCAGTTTTCACCATGACCCGCCCTACGGGTGCACAGACAGAGTCTGTCCCAATAGGGGATCGTCCCCGGCGGAGTCATTCAAGCGGCCTGGTCTATCTTTTCCGAGGTTGAACATGATCGCTGACGCGTGAAAACCGCTCTAGCTTGTACGCGTCACGGTATATTCAAGTATGGACACCCGAGGCTGGGTTCTCAAAGCCATCGAGACTTTGCGTTTTGCCAGCGAAAAAGACATTGTGCGTTGGCTGGACGAGGAGGGCGAAAGCCTGTCCAAAGACGAGCTTCGGCGTACCCTCGAGCACCTGCTCAAGGAAGGCCACCTCGAGCTCAAGAACGACCTCTTCCGGCTCAAACACAAAGACAGCAGCCACAGCGCTTTTGACAACCTTTTCAAAGATTGATGGCAATGAACCACAAAGCTGCCATGCGAGCCTGCTGCTTAATATATTGACTGATTTAGATGTATCAATGTATTATCGGCCCATGATGCCGGTTGTTCTGCATCCCGATGCAGCTTTGGTCGAAACTCAGTTGGAGGCAGCGGCCTGGGTCTTCAAAGCCCTCTCCGACCCGGCCCGGCTCAAGATTCTGGCCCACTTGTCCCGCAACCCGGATGGCGCTTGCTGTGGCCCCGAACCGGGGGTGTGTGCTTGCGACCTGGAAAGCGTGACCGGGCTTTCCCAGCCCACCGTATCGCACCACATGAAGTGCCTGATCTCGGCCCACCTGGTCATAGGAGAAAAACGTGGCAAGTGGATGTACTACCAGATTGACCCCAGGGGTTTTGGGCTGCTGAAAGCATTTTTACCCACCGTCGGCGGGTAATCGCCCCAAAGAGGAGGAAGGTATGACCACACAGGAACTGCTCGAGACCCTGGCTTCGTACCAGGACAAGCCGCTGGTCTTCGAAGCCAGCGGACGGCGGGTCGCCCCCGGCTACCATGTCACCGAGGTGATGAGCGTCACCTACGAGAGCATGGATTGCGGCGGGCAGGCCCGCTTCTGGCGCGAGACCGTGGTGCAACTCATGGGGCCAGGCCCCAAGGACAAACCCGAGTTCATGTCGGTACAGAAGTTCCTCAGCATCTACAGCCGAGTGGCGGCTTCGGTGCCGGTGCGGGGGGAGTCGGAAATCCGCTTCGAGTATGGCAGCGCAGCGCTTCCCGCTATTCATTACCACGTGGGCCAGATCGCCCTCGAGGGCGACCATCTGGTAGTGCGCTTGACCTCTCCTGGCGTGTCCTGTAAAGCCAATAACCGGGCTGCAGCAGGCTGTTGCACCCCGCTGCCGACAATGACAACTCCGTCGGCTGCTGGTTGCTGCTAATACCCAGGTAATACCGGCAAAAAGACCTGCCTCAAACTCAAAAGATTTAAGTGCCTCCAAAGTATGTTTGTCAGCGTATCCGCTCCGGCATACACCCGGGTACTGCGCCTACCATCTTGCAACGGGACACAGATCGTATCGGCTTGACCAACTCACTTTGACATAACTTGGCCTTACCTCTTCGCTCCCTTCCACCTAGTTCAGAACAGGCTTTTCTCCTTCCTGGCCTTCGAATCTAGACCCTGACCCTTGATCCCCTTACCCATGCCCCCCTTCTCCTCTCCCCCATTCCATGGCTGGCGCATTGCCTGGGCCTTGGCCCTGACCCAGACCATTGGCTTTGGAGTGCTTTACTACGCTTTTGGTGTTTTCGTAAAACCCATGGAGGCAGAGCTTGGCTGGAGCCGGGCCGAGACTTCGGCGGCTTTCTCGCTGGCCTTGCTGGTCTCGGGCCTGGCCGCCATTCCGGTAGGGCGTTGGTTCGACCGACACGGGGCCAGGACACTCATGACCGCGGGCTCGATCTGGGGTGCCCTTCTGGTCTGGGGCTGGGCTCAGGTGCAAAGCCTGGCGGCGTTCTATCTGCTCTGGGCAGGTCTGGGCTTGGCCATGGCCATGGTGCTTTACGAGGTAGCCTTCGCGGTACTGGCGGTCTGGTTCCGTCGCTACCGCCCCAGAGCCATGCTGGTAGTGACCCTAATGGCAGGGCTGGCCAGCACCATTTTTGTGCCACTTTGCACCTGGTTGGTACAGACCGTAGGCTGGCGAGAAGCACTGGAAATTCTGGCGCTCATTTTCGCGGGCACTATTCCGCTTCATGCGCTGGTGTTGCGCCGCCGTCCGCATGATTTGGGGCAAGTACCCGACGGCGAAACATTTGAGACACACCCCGCCCATTCACCGGCTCCCGAGCCCAGCGTTAGTACCAAAGAGGCTCTGCGCCAACCCACTTTTTGGTGGCTTTCGTTGGGGTTTGCCCTTTCCAGGGCCACCAGCATCGCCCTCACGGCCCATTTGGTGCCTATGCTGACCGAGAAAGGCTATACCCTCGCGCTGGTGGCAACTGCTGCTGGACTGGTGGGCGTCATGCAGTTGGCGGGCCGCCTCGTCTACACCCCATTTAGTGAAAGGGTTTCCCTATTCAATCTGAGCGCAATCTTTTTAGGCTTTTACACCCTGGGCTTGCTCAGCTTGCTGGCTTTGCCGGAGGGTCTGGGCTTGTGGGGATTTGTACTGTTCTTTGGGCTGGCCAATGGTTCCATTTCGTTGGCCAAACCCGCTCTGATTGCCGAAACTTACGGAGCCAACCACTATGGCAGCATCAGTGGCAGCATGGCCTCCATCATCGCGGTAGCCCAGACCATCGCCCCCTTTGGAGCAGGCGCACTGCACGAACTATCTGGCGGCTACAACAAGGTGCTATGGGTTTTTGCCGCTCTGGCCGCTGTCTCGGCGCTGGCCATTGCACAGGCCAAGCCAAAATCTGCCACACCACGAGTGGAATAATTGTGGGAGCTGCCATAGAGCTGTATTCATGCCTTGGCTTTGCTGCGCTGCACACTTCAAGTGCGACAGCACCCGTTTCGGCCTGACAAACCGCTGACATTGGGCTGACTTTGGGGCGATAACTTTCGGCGATGCGTATTTTGGTGCTCTGTACCCACAACTCCGCCCGCAGCCAGATGGCTGAAGGGTGGCTTCGCTACTGGGCCCTCAAATTGGATTTCCCCTGCGAAGTCTGGTCGGCAGGCACCGAAAAAACCTTCGTAAAACCTGATGCCATTAAGGTCATGCAAGAAGTGGGCATTGACTTGAGCAGCCACACCTCTAAAACCCTTTACGATCTGCCCGACCCCTGGAACTTCGATCTGGTGCTTACGGTGTGCGACGCTGCCGCCGAAAACTGCCCCGTCTACCCGGCTAAAACCCAAAAGTTACACCTTTCTTTCCCCGACCCTTCGGGTAAGGGCCTGGAGGAATGGCGTAAGGTGCGGGATGCGCTGGGTACGATGAGTGAGTTGCTGATGTCTACCCTCGAGCAAGGAAGCCAGCCCAGTGAGGCTCTTCTAGCCAAGGCTACGGGGCTGACCACCGAAGCGCATTAAGATGGAGGTTTTGGGTGAGAAAGCGCAAGCTATCAGTGCTGTTTTTGTGCAGCCACAACTCCGCACGCAGCCAGATGGCTGAAGCCCTGTTGCGCCACTATGCGGGAGATCGTTTCGAGGTGCACAGTACTGGGCTGCATCCCAGTGAAATTAATCCATTCACCCGCCAAGTGCTATCGGAGATGCGACTGGATATGGAAAACCAGTACGCCAAGAGCCTGGTGGAATATTGGGGCGGTAAGCACAACTTCACCTACCTGATTGTGGTGTGCGACCGGGCCGAGCAGGAGTGCCCCCTCTTTCCCTTTAGCACCTACCGGCTGTACTGGCCCTTCCAAGACCCCAGCGCAGCCCAGGGCTCCAATGAGCAGAAAGCCAACCAATTCCGCCAGGTGCGCGACCAGATTGCTACCAAAATACAAGAATGGCTACAGGAATTGGAGGGTCAAGGGCTCATCTCCAAAACAAGTAGCCAGACTACCGAGGTATAAAGACACAGTTCGATCTCAGAAACCTCTGCCATACTGGGCAAATGCGGCGCTTGTTGCTCATGGCTCATTGTTTTTTGCTCATAGCTATTCTCAGCTCTGCGTTGGCTCAGTCTGGTAGTGTTTTCCTGAGTGGTGCCCGCCACGAATACCAGCGCTACAACAACTGCGGCCCGGTCACGCTGGGCATGGCCCTGAGCTACTGGGGCAGCCGCGATACCCAGTACCAGATTGCCCCGGTGCTCAAACCCAATAAAAACGATAAGAACGTTAATCCCGACGAAATGACCGCCTATGCCCGCAACCAGGGGTTTGGCGTGCATCTGGGGGTGGCGGGCGATCTGAACCTGCTCAAACGCCTGATTGCCGGTGGTTTTCCAGTGATTATTGAGACCTGGTTTGTGACCCCCGACCACGGCGGGATGGGCCACTACCGCCTGCTGGTGGGCTACAACGATAGCCAGGGCATCTTCAACGCCTTCGATAGCTACTACGGCCCCAAGGTGACGCTGCGCTATGGCGATGTAGATAGGCTTTGGCGGGTTTTCAACCGTACCTATCTGGTGGTGTACCCCAAAGGTCGCGAGGCCCGAGTGGCCGCCATTTTGGGCAGGCGTATGAACGAATCAGCCGAGCTACAATTGGCCCTCGAGCTCGCCCGGCGCGAAACCCAGGCCAACCCCAACAATGCCTTCGCTTGGTTCAACCTGGGCAGCACCCTGCTTCGGCTGGGCAATGCTCAGGAAGCAGCCCGGGCCTACGACCAATCACGCCGCATCGCGCCCGACCACACCCTCGACCCGCGCCGCCCAGCCAATGCAGCGAACAACTGGCCCTGGCGGATGTTGTGGTACCAATTTGGCCCTTACGAAGCCTATCTTAAAACAGGCCGCTACCAGGAGGTCATCGCGCTGGCCAATGACGTGCTGCGCCGGATAGACGACCACGAGGAGAGCTACTACTGGCGCGGCCTGGCCCGCAAAGCCCAGGGCAACCTGGAAGGAGCCAGGGCCGATTTTCAGGCCGCTTTGCGCTACAAACCCAGCTACCGCGAAGCGGCTTTAGCCTTGCAAACCTTGCGGGTGCAGGGCTCTATCGCAGTTTTCGCTATTTTTGCCGCTGCTCCCAGCGGCAAAAAATAAGCCTGGAACAGCACTTCGCCTTTTGGGGATTGCGGTTTTCTTTCTGAAAACCGCTCCAGGTGAGCTACCTCGAGTAGTTCGGTGCTTCCTTGGTAATCGTCACCCCGTGCGGATGGCTCTCAATCAAGCCTGCGTTGGAAATGCGGGTAAAGCGGGTCACGAGGCGGAAGGTCTCGAGGTCGGGTGCCCCACAGTAGCCCATCGAAGCCCGCAAGCCCCCTACCACCTGGTAAAGCACATCACCCACCGGCCCCTTGTAGGGCACCATGCCTTCAATGCCCTCGGGCACCAGTTTTTTGGCCTCGACCTGGCTCGAGCCCACCCCCCGCGGCGGCGTACCTGAGTCCTGGAAGTAGCGGTCAGCAGAGCCCTGCCGCATGGCCCCCATGCTGCCCATGCCCCGGTAGAGCTTGTAGCGCCGCCCATCCTTGAGTACTTCTTCGCCCGGCGACTCGTAGGTTCCGGCCAGCATCGAACCCAGCATCACCGTGTGTGCCCCGGCTGCCAGGGCTTTGGCCACATCGCCGGAATATTTGATGCCGCCATCGGCAATCACCGGCACCTCCAGCCCTTCCAGTCCAGCCACCGCTTCCATGATGGCGGTAATCTGTGGAACCCCTACGCCGGTCACTACCCTGGTGGTGCAGATGGAGCCTGGGCCAATCCCCACCTTGACCCCATCGGCCCCAGCCTCGGCCAGCGCCCGTGCACCCTCGGCGGTCGCCACGTTGCCTGCAATGATCTGCACTGCTTCGCTGTGGGTTTTTTTGAGGGTTTGCAAAGCTTCCAGAATGCCCCGGCTGTGGCCGTGTGCACTATCCAGCACCAGCACATCCACGCCCGCTTCCACCAGTGCCTTGGCCCTGGCTTCCAGATCCTTCGAGACCCCCACCGCCGCTCCCACCAGCAACCGGCCCTGGGCGTCTTTGGCGGCGAAGGGAAATTTCTGGCGCTTGGTCAGGTCTTTGAGGGTCAGCAGGCCGCGCAACCGCCCGTCGTGATCCACCAGAGGCAGCTTCTCGATTTTGTGCTGGCGTAGCAATTCCTCGGCCTCTTCCAGGATGGTGC
>JBBIUP010000026.1:0-25402 GCA_037440185.1 Meiothermus sp.
CGCTCGAAGAAGTTGAACTGTTTGAAGTATGCGGCCTCCTCGAGGGACGCTGGCAGCGCGCCCAGGTAGCCCTCTGGCAGACAGGAAAGCAGCAGCACCGCATCCATCTTTGGCAGGGTTTGCTCTGGCCCCGAACCAACCAGTGGAAACCAGCCCTCGTGCCACTGCACTGCATCCCCGGTGCGGGCTTGCCCCAGCGTCACTGCTTGCGACACCCCTTCCAAGGCATGCCATTCCAGTTCGGGTCTGGCTTCCTGTAGCAGCTTGACCAGGGCCCCGGTAAAGGCCCCTACCTCCAAAACCTTACCCTGGGCGGGAAGGTACTGGGGCAAAACCTTTACGTAAAATTCGATAAAGAGCAGGTGCATGGCATAAACCAGCGCTTCCAGACGCCCCTGTGGATGGCTTAGAAGCCCCGCATAAAAACTTCGTACAGCCTCTAAATTGCCCCCATCGGCCTCCAGATAGGCTTTCCAGGTGTTCAGAATCAGTCTTCGCCTCGAGGGGCTGCCGATTCGCTTGGCCAGCTCACTTTCAAAGCGCCCCGGTGAGAGGGGGGCCTCGAGGTGAAATTGGGAACGAAAGTAGCGCTTGACCTGGGTATCCATCAGCAATCTCCGGCGCTGGAAAGACGATATAGGTACGTACCGAATAGCCGTTCTCTGATAGACTGCCCAAGTTACTCGGACTGATTCAGATATATCGGCTATTATAAGCGTTTATGAAGTGGTAGGAATGAGAGATGATTCAGGCTTTGTCTCCACGCCTCACACCAAGAATGTGGGATGTTTCTTGTTTTTCACGCATAACAACCAGTAGCCCTGTAAGCTGGCCCAGACAAATTTTTGGCCAGGGGCCGAGGCAGATACCCCCACACTACGATGTGCTGGCAATCCCTGTACCTGAAGCTATAAACCGCACCTTCTGCCCTGGGCGCAGTTGGGCCAGCCAGGGCAAGTCGGCAGGATGTACCAGTGCGGGTTTGGCGTAACCGCCAATGCGGCCCCGATCGTTCAGCAACACGATGGGCTGCCCCTGGGTGGTGATCTGCACAGCCCCCAGCGGCGTGGCCTCACTGATGAGTTCGCCCCCTGGAACTTCTGGCCCGGACAACCGGAGCCCCATCCGATCTCCCGAGACCAGCTCAAAGGGCGCTGCACACAAGGCCCGTATGGCTTCCAGGCTGTACTGCGGCCCGGCCACCAACCGAATTCGCATCGCTGCCGGCCACCATTGCGCAACCCCGAAGCCCACCAGCCCCCTCCGGAGCTCTGCCAAGCCCAGCACATCCCCAGCCTGTAAGGCCCGCCCCACCAGACCCTTGAGATCACTGCTGGCACTGCCCCAAAACTGCTCGCTTTCAATTCCACCGGCCAGCGCCAGATAACCCCGCACCCCCTCCCCGGCTGGCTTGAAGCTCAAGACATCCCCTTTTTGCAAAGCAAAAGCCTGCGCTCCTCGCACCAACTCGCCATTAACCAGCGGAGACATTCCATAGCCGGCAAAGGCCGCCACCACCGGCGAAAGCACACCCAAGACGGGGCCTCTGAGGGTGAGTTCTAGCAAGGGTGCGCTGGCTGGATTGCCCACCAACCGATTGGCTATACCTGCCGAGCGCACATCCAACACCCCCGATGCTGCCAGCCCAAAACGCCCCACCATCCGCCGTCCCCCATCCATCACTAGATCCATCAAGCCCGGCTGCTCCACCTGCAAGACAGGATGGTGGGGTTCGGTGGGAAGCAGGGCGCGTTCTGGGGGCACTTCTGGGGTGGGCCCCTGCGAGGGCACAAAACGCACCCTGTCCCCGGCTTGCAGCAGAAACACGGTTTGACGCTGAGGGTTGTAGACCTGGGTCAGCGCGGTTCCAATCAGATGCCACCCCCCCGGCGAGGGCAGCGGATAGATGCCGCTCTGATTGCCAGCAATCGCTACCGCGTGTGCAGGCACACGGGGGCGCGGAGTGGTGCGACGAGGTAGACGCAGGCGCTCGTCGAGGGGCCCCAGAAAAGGAAACCCCGGTGTGAAGCCAGTGGCAAAAACGCGGTACTCGAGCTGGCTATGCAACCCTACCACTTCAGCCTCGCTCAAGCCCGTTTGCTGGGCCACCCAGGGTAAATCTACACCATCGTAGCGCACTGGAATTGCGGTGGTTTTTCCACTCGAGGGGGCCGCGAGGTTCTCCAAATGTCGCCGCACCCAGCGCTCAACTTTAGACCAGAGAACCCGCTCAGCATCGAACTCGATGTACAGATTCACATACCCCGGCACCAGGTCGGTGATACCGGGTAGCAGGTCGGAGAGCAACCGATCCACCAGCGCCAGTAGCCTGGCATTGGCAGCCAGATCCAGTTGTTCGGCAAAGCGCAGATAGAAACCGGTACGGGTCATGGAACTAGAGCTTGGAAGATACAGTGTGGGGGTTGTGGACAACCCTGTGGATAACACTTCAGTAGGTTTGAATGGTGATGCCCTCGGCCACCAACGCGTTCCGTATGGCTCTGGCAATCTCTACCGCGTTGGGGTTATCGCCATGAATACACAGGGTCTGGGCACGTACCGCTACCGTTCCCCCCTCCACGGTTTCTACTTCACCCCTAACCACCATCTGTACTGCCCGCCGAGCCGCCTCCGCAGGGCTGTGAATCCACGCCCCTGCCGAGCCTCTGGGGGCCAGCCGTCCATCGCTGCCATAGCCACGTTCGGGGAATGCTTCGCAGATGATACGCACTCCCAGCTTTTGCGCCTCCGACTCCAAAGGCGTATAGGGCAACACCACCAGGGGCATCTGGGGGTCAAAATCTTTCGCGGCCTGGGCAATGGCTCTGGCCGCTTGGGGGTCTTTGGTGGCCTGGTTGTACAACGCACCGTGGGCCTTGATGTGGTGCAGGGGCATCTTTGCCACCTTCAATAGAGCGCTCAGTGCACCTACCTGGTAGAGCACATCGGCATACACTTCGTGGGGCGTAGCAGCCATCTCCCGTCGCCCAAAGCCCACCAGGTCGGGAAATCCGGGATGTGCTCCCACCGCGACCCCAGCTTCTTTGGCCAGCTTTAGGGTGTGTTGCATGGTCAAGGGATCGCCTGCATGAAACCCACAAGCCACATTGACCGAACTCACAAGCGGAAACAGTTCGGCATCATTGCCCAGCTTCCAGCTTCCAAAGGATTCGCCCGCATCGGTATTGAGATCTATGGTCATCAGCTATAGATTGCAGGGTGGTTACCTCTGATTGCAACCCTCGAGGCGGATGCCAATCAATCCCGATTGAACTTTGCCAAACATCACTGACCCAGAATCAGGGCAAACATCAGCGGTGCCACAATCGAAGCGTCCGACTCAATGATGAACTTGGGCGTGTCCACCGCCAGCTTGCCCCAGGTAATTTTCTCGTTGGGCACCGCGCCGGAGTAGGAGCCATAGCTGGTAGTGGAGTCGGAGATCTGGCAGAAGTAGCCCCACACCGGTACATCGGGGCGCTGCATGTCCTGGTGCAGCATCGGCACCACGCAGATGGGAAAGTCGCCGGCAATGCCCCCACCGATCTGGAAGAAGCCAATCGAGTGACGGGCGCTGGTCTGTACGTACCACTCGGCCAGCATCATCATGTACTCGATGCCCGAACGGACGGTGTGCACATTCTTGATGTGTCCATTCAGGCAGTGGCCCGCATACATGTTGCCGGTGGTGGAGTCTTCCCAGCCGGGTACCACCATGGGCAGGTTGGCTTCGGCAGCCGCGACCATCCAGCTATCCTTGGGGTCAATCTGGTAATACTGCTCGAGCTTTCCCGAGCGAATAATCCGGTACAAAAACTCGTGCGGAAAGTAGCGTTCACCCGCGGCGTCGGCGGTCTCCCATTCGTCCAGGAGAGCTTTTTCCAGTCTGCGCATGGCCTCCATCTCGGGGATGCAGGTATCGGTCACGCGGTTCATGTGCTTTTCCAGCAAACGCTGCTCGTCTTGGGCCGTCAGCTCGCGCCAGTTGGGAATACGCTCGTAGTGGTGGTGGGCCACCAGGTTGAAAAGATCCTCTTCCAGATTGGCCCCCGTGCAGCTAATGGCCTGCACCTTACCCTGCCGGATCATCTCGGCCAGCGAGATGCCCAGCTCGGCGGTGCTCATGGCCCCCGCCAGCGTGACCATCATCACTCCCCCCTGGTCGAGGTGGGCACGATAGGCTTCGGCAGCATCCACCAGCGAAGCAGCGTTGAAGTGGCGAAAATGATGCTGGATAAACTTCGAAATTTCTCCCCGAGACATGTCTTCCTCCAGGTTACGGCTTTGCCAGAGTCGCGGAGGCGACTCGCCTAGTTCTCGCGGGGTGGGCGAATGGGCTCCCCCCTGGGCTTGGGTGCAAGCACACAGTGCCCTGCACTTGCCGAACGCCAGAATATCGCAGGGGCTAGCTGGCCCTGCCATGCTCCGCTTGAAAGTGTACAGAAGTCTGCCGAGAATACAAGACCCCGGCAGACCGGATTGGGCAAGAGGTTTAGAAGCGCTCGTAGGAGAGAATCTGGAACACCGCAACCCGAGTTCCAGGAACTGCTGCCAGCGCACCAGGCAGATTGATTCCTGGATCAACATAGTAAATATCCGTACTACCTTGATTATTGCAGCTACTATCTACACACAACGAATCCGCAATAACCATACCCACTAGAGCAGACTGAGAACCCGACATCGTAAAACGCTTTGCCGAATAGATAAAAGCAGCTACTGTCATTTGATTGTTGTCGTATCGAACAGAGGTTGGGTCGCTTGAACTACCCTCAGCCATCAAGGCCAAGGCCTGTTGTGGAAAGGGAGCTGTTCCGTCTGGCAACAGATTACCATTCAGAGACAATACCCCGCCACTACCATTAAAAGCTCTCTGCAGAAGGATAGTAGCAGTCCGACCATTCTGGTCATAGCCATAGGCTTGATAAAGAATATTCCGTGCTTGACTGCTGCCACGTGTCGTTCGTAGATTGAAACCTTGCATGGCGACAGAGCCATACACTTCAAGCACACCATCATTCCCGTTAGGGGCGTAGTAAAAACCTCCAGCCGCCCTACCATTTAGATTGAAGCGACAATCAATTGTAGTAGCATCCAGGCTGATTGTAGCTTGATTCAAAACAGCGCCACAACTTGCGGAATTGTTCCAGCCTGCACCTGCTGGTAGTGTAGGCAAAGAACTGCCCCTGGTGAATACAACATTGCGAGCATCGGCAATAATGCACTGCCGCCAAGTTTGATTGGCCCCACAAGTACCAGGGCCATTCAATTGTGGAAACCGGGGTGATTCCGCATCAGAAATATCGTATCGCCCAACGAACGGGGCACAAAATGGTGTGCAGGTCTGGTTTGTGATTAGTTGAGGGTTGCCGCTGGTGGTGTAGGCCAATGCTAGGTTGGGATGGGTGGGAACCAGACTCGGATCACCTATTTTGATGTCTACCAGATTATTGTTTGGATTCTGCTGTGTATTGACCGAGCCAAGCCCAGCACTACCACCTATTCCAATTGTTCCCCAACGGACACGGAAAGAGGCGCATAAATTACTAACTTGAGCTGGAACGACCCGTGTACTCAACAGGCTATTCCCAGACAAGTTATAGTTATTAGATATTTCCATACTCCCGCTACCCACAAATACCCTCTCAGCAGCATTGTTTTGGTTACCTTCAATAAAAACACCTCCGCGAATTCTTGCTCCGCCGGTAATAGCTCGCTGCCCCGATCCAGAACCGGCCACTACCGCATAACGCAATAAACCGGCATTCGCTAGGTTAAACACCGCCCGCACGCTCGACTGCGCTCCGGCGAACCGACCCACTGAGGTGATGGTCATATAGTTGCGGTCATTGGCATCGCGCCGGATGGTGACCGTTGCCTGACCACCCGCGATATTCTCGGTAAACACCATCCGGCCCTGGCTATCGAAAGTTTGCATGGTACCGGGGCCGTTTCGATCCCAATCGATACCCACGTATAGCGGGTTCTCGCAAGCGTTTGCATTTACCGCTGGCTGGCCTAGGGCCCAACGGAAGTTTTGAAACAGCGCCGTCTTGTACTTTTGCAGCCCGGCCTGGGCAATGTAGTTGGCCTGGGTGGAGGTGGAGTCGTTGCGGGTCACGAACTGCTCGATTTGGGTGGTGTAGAAGGTACCAAACACCAGCAACCCTACCAAGACCAGAATGACCAGGGTGGCTACGATAGCGATACCAGACTTAGGGCGCATACTTCCTCCTGCCTCAGTTCTTGAGGTTGGGCATCAAAATCTCTTGCGTAAGGGCCAGGCAAATACGCCCTGCCGAGCAGTTGACAGTGCTTCCACTTGCGGTGGTGTAGCTGGAAGCTGCAATGTTGCTGATGGTGGACGGAGACTGCCCAACAACGGTCACCCTCGCACTGCGGGGGTAGCTGCCCGAAGGACAGTCCGAACTGGTATTGGAGGTGGTGTTGTCGCTGCACTGGTATTGAATATCCATTGCCAGGATGTCCGGAGCCAAATCTACCAGAGAGGTCGCGATACCGCAGGGCACATCCGAACGTTGTAGCGTATTTCCACTAAAGGCATAACCAACCGCGCGACAGGCCTGTGTAGAGCTAGAGCGAAGATTGGTCACATACTGTGCACTGAACCCGTCCTGTACGCCTGCGTTGGTAGAGGTTAGGCAGTTGACCCCATTACATCCACTCGAGACCGTTGTAACCAGATTGCCGCCCGAGTCCAGGAAGCCCCTCGAGCCCACCATCTGCAAATCTTGGGTCACCATCTGCATCACCATCCGTACCCGATCCTGCACTTCGCTGCGGCTCTGGGTGCGTTGGGTCAGGTCGCGCTGGTCGCCAAAATAAACCGCCACCAGGGTCAGGATTCCGGCCAGAATCCCCATGGCAATCAGCAGTTCAACCAGGGTAAAACCGCCTTTACGCATCTAGGGGCCTCCTGCAGGGTTGGGGCAAGGAGCCGGGGCATCGGAAGTGGGCGAGGGGAAAACATCGTAGCAACTGATGCGGTTGACCAGGGTAATGGTCGGCCCCCGGCTGTGGGTAGCGGTAACGGTGATGGTGATGAGTCCTTCACCCAAGATGCTGCTCTCGCGGGTCACGTTCCAGCGGGTGGTAATCAGGTTCGCGGTGGTACCGCTGCCGTTGTCACAGTTGATGCCGGTACGCAAAGCCGTGCGCGAAGAGTTGCCAGGGGCTGGTGAAGGCAGCGAAATGGCGGGGTTGGGGCAGGTATGGAAGTAATCTACAAAGTAGAAACTCTTATTGGCACTAATATCGTCGCGCAGGTTGTTGTTGGAGGGGGGAGATTCCACTTGCAGCACCAGGGCTGTCTGGCGCTCCAATTCCGCAGTGGCGGCGGCCTTGACCTGCGAGGCCAGCCCGGTCTGAGCGCTGGCCCGCAAGCTGGAAAGCTGGCTCAACACCAGTGGCACAAAAGCAATGCCAATAATAGCGAGTGCCACCAGAAGTTCTACGATGCTAATCCCATCTGGCTTGCGCATCCCCCCACCCTTCATGGACATGTACCACTCACCACCTGGCTACGGCCCTGCTGGTTAACACAAACCGTACGTTGATAGTTATTGGCAAAATTGCTCAGCACAATGCTGAGGCGACCCTGGTCTTGTGGAACCCCTCGAGCATCGAAGGTAAACTCGTAGGTTCCGGCGTTGGGGCAGTTGGTGGTAGAGGAAGTCGAGGCTGCCAGGGTAGCAGACTGGCAGCGGACTCTAGGGAAGTCACCTTGTCCCAGTGTGATGGTCTGAAGCACCACCTCCTGGTTGTTGTTGGTTCTATCCCGCACCCAGACTTGAAAGCTGCCGTTTCCCATTGTGTTGATTCGAACCCCGCCGCTGGTGTTGTTGCGAATGGCTTCCAGGCGTGCGCGGTTGACCTGCGAAGACAACACCTGGCTGGCCTGGGAGACTGCAATACGATCGGGGTTGAAGTAGCCCAACCCAATCGTCAGCAGTATGCCCAAAACTGCCAGTACAACAATGATCTCAATTAAAGTCAGGCCCCCACCCCGCCTCATAATTGACATTAATTGTAGACCCTTTAGAGCCTGTACAGTGCCCCTATTTGGGGGGGAGACCGAATTGGTTCGCAACGTTGGTTTAGCTTGGCAAAATCGCACAAAACCCCATTTCATAACTTGGCAAACTTCCCTAAAAGCATATATGTTACGTAACCCTTCACATTAATATTTCATTAATTCAGGCGACCTGGTGCTCGGTGGCAAGACGAAAAAAGAGGAGCCGATGGCTCCTCTTGCGCATGGTATGTGGCCCGATGCTGATGAAAAATGCCCTAGGCTTCGGCTAGCTGGGCCAGTTTGGCGATTACTTCGTCCAATTTGGCAATAGCTGGAGCCTGGGCAAAGGGATTGGGGGCGTTCAGGTCGAGCTGCGCTGTGGTTGTGGTTTGCTGTGTATTAGTATTGGATTCCGTATTGGTCTGTGTGTTGGTCTGGTTTTGTGTGCTGTTGCTTTGTGAGGTATCGCCGGTTTGGCTGGTCTGGTCGGTGGACTGGGGGGCCGCTTCTGCAGTTTGTATGGCGGCCAGTTGCTCGGGGGTAAGTTGGGCCTGAATCTGCTTGGCATACCACTCGGCCATAACTGGTGTGAGGGCCGCAGAATTGCGAATGGTCCGCAAATAGAGCAGGAGTTGTTCGGCTTGTTCTTTACTGAGTTTGGTATCGCCCTCGAGGAGTTTGCCAATTCCCTCGATCTGCACAGCCAGTTCCATCATCTCCGAGCCGGGTGGTACCGAAGGTTGGGAATCCGCTTGGGCGAAGGCGTTCCAGCTCAACAAGGCCAAAACCAGGAATGCCGCTAGACCTTTTTTCATGGCTTTTCCTCCTGTGATACCGGGAGTCCTGGCCAGGATGCTCTCCAAAACCAGCATGGGCGTTCTGGATGGCAGTCCGGTGGCAGCGATATGAAAAACCGCAGAAGATGAGCAGAGACAACCCTTTCTCATGGTGAATAGGCCCAGCATAGCGACAAAGGAGGTATTAAGTTTTTTTTACTTAATCGAATCGGGGCTTTACTCACTACGCTGGGGCGATTCCTTAGCTTAAGGTTTGGTTTGTGAAAGACGTGCTATCCAGAGCCGACATCGCCGTGGTGGTGGATCACTTTTATGCCAGAGCCATGCAAGACCCCGTCATTGGCTACCTGTTCGAAGGACTAGACCTTCCCAAGCATCTGCCCACCATCCACGACTTCTGGGAAAATATCCTGTTTCGTACCGGAGCCTACAAGGGCGGCATGATGTACAAACACCTGATGCTGGACGCCCGCAAGCCGCTCAGACTCGAGCACTTCCAGCGCTGGCTCGAGCTCTTCGTCACCACTATTGACGAACTCTTTGCAGGCGAGAACGCCAACACCATGAAGCAGTTTGCCTACTCGGTAGCAAATACCATTTATGCCAGGGTCTCGCAACAAAACGCGATACCGCTGGGGGTTCGGGACGCGCCACAGCGCTAGCGACCATACATCAGCGACAAGGATGTAGCGCCAGTCAAACCCCGCCGTCGTCATGGCGAACGGAGCGAAGCCATCCAGGGGGCTCGGATAAGCCAACTGACCTGCTCGCTAGTCGGGATTACTTCGATCCCTGCGCTACCGAACGTGGGCCGATCCCGGCCCGCTTCCGTGAGGCCCGGTCATTCGCAATAACAGCTTTCCAGGTGCACAAATCGCCTGCCGCTTGCCACTTAGTGATATCCCAATTCGCGCAGGGCTTCGGGGTCTTTGCGCCAGTTGGGGTAGACCTTGATTTGCAGGTCGAGATAGACCTTGTGAGCCAGAAAAACTTCCAGTTGCTTGCGGGCCGCCGCCCCAATTTCCTTGAGCATCCGCCCCCTGGCCCCGATCAGGATGGGCTTGTGGCCCTCGCGCTCGACGTAGATGTTCACCTGGATGTAGAAGGTTCCATTGTCGCGCAGCTCAAACTCTTCGGTTTTGGTGGCAATCGAGTAGGGAATCTCTTCCTTGAGGCGTTTCATGGCCTCCTCGCGCACAATCTCGGCAGCCCATTCCTCGGGGGTCTGGTCGCCCTTGGCGTAGTCTTCAGGGAAGAAGAAGGGGCCTTCGGGTAAGAGTGCCAGCACCTCGTCCCGCAGGGCCTTGGCCTCGCGTTCATTCTGGGCGGAAATCATGCGGGTTTCCAGACCTGGCAGCAGCCCGGCATAGGCTTGCATGGCTGCATCGGGATATTTGGCGGCATCGCTCTTGTTGCCCACCAGAAAAATAGGCACCCGACCCTCGAGAGCACGCAATGCACGCGCTACCAGCTCGTCTTCGTGGGTGGGGGGGTGGCGCAGATCCACCAGCCACAGCACCACATTCACCTCGGCCAGGGCTTCGGTGATCTGGCGGATCATGTACTCGCTCATGGCATCGGCAGCCTCGTGCCAGCCGGGCGTGTCCACAAAAACAATCTGGCGGTTGCCTTCGGTATGAATGCCACGTACCCGCTTGCGGGTGGTCTGCGGCTTAGGGCTGATGGGGGCGATCTTGACGCCCAGCATGGAATTGACCAGGGTGGACTTGCCCACGTTGGGCTTGCCCACCAGGGCCACAAAACCGGAATAGGTGGTTCCTTCAGTCACCGTTCTAGTATAGAGGTAGACCAAGAATGACCCCCCAACTCCTCCCCTATCCGCTATCCTAGTCCGAGCTATGTCCGACCCTCTGGCCCTTGTACTAACCCCCAATATTGGCCCCCGGCGCCTGCAGCAAGCCCTCGCGACCGACCTGAGCCTGGAAGCCATTTCCCAGCTTCTGGGCACAGAAATTGCAGCCGCCTACGCCAAAACACTCAAAGACGGCTTGGCCGAAAAAGAGCGTGAACAAGCGGCCAAGCTGGGGCTCGAACTAATCGGATTGTGGGAGGATAGCTACCCCGAAGTGTTGCAGCATCTGGACAGCCCACCACCGGTGCTGTATCTGAAGGGCGAACTCCCCCCTACCCAGCGCAATATTGGCATCGTGGGCACCCGCAAAGCCAGCTCCTGGGCCACCGCCTGGACGCACAAAGTAGCACGTGAGCTGGCCGAAGCCGGAATTGGCATCATCTCCGGTCTGGCCCTGGGGATAGATGCCGCCTCACACAAAGGCACCTTGGAGGGCGGAGGCTACACCCTGGGGGTTTTGGGAAGCGCGATGGACAGGTTCTACCCCCTCCAGAACCGTGCCCTGGCCGAGCAGATGAATGTGCTGTCAGAGTTTCCACTGGGAACCCCACCACAGGCTGGGTTGTTTCCCCGGCGCAACCGGATCGTGGCGGCCTTCTCCAGGGCGGTGCTGGTGGTGGAGGCCGGAGAGAAGAGCGGCAGCCTGATTACCGCCAAATTTGCGGCGGAACTAGGCCGCGATGTGCTGGCCGTGCCGGGCCGACCCAGCGATACCCTCTCGCTGGGAAGCAACCGGCTGATTCAGGATGGGGCCGGACTGGTAATGAACACCGAGGATGTGCTGGGTGCGCTGGGGGTTCTGGCCCCCCGAAAGCAGGCTGTGCAATTGGAGGGCAACGAAGCCAAAGTATACCGGGCCTTGCTCGAGCTCTCCGAGGCTTTACCCGACGATATCACCCAGTCCACCGGCCTTTCCACCAGCGAAACCCTGTCGGTGCTGATGATGCTCGAGCTCAAGGGCATGGTGCAAAGCAGCGCAGGGCGCTATAGCCCACTTTGATTGGCCCGCCACCCTGCACAGGGCCCTTCACCGAGAGCGCTCCCCGACCCTAGAACCCTTGAGCAATACCAATCCTGCACGTGAGGGTCGCTCTCACCACTTTTGGGGTCAATCAAGAGATATCTGGTATTACTACGGGAACTGCTTGACCGAAGACCAGACCAACCCCTGAGCCCCTATTGAACCGATCAGTTCATACCAGCCGGGCTTGAGCCCTGCCGGGACTGGAAAGCTAGCAGGAAGGGCGCGGAGTCTGTTTCCATCGAAGTAGGCCACTACCCGCACCTGGGTTTGTTCGCTGGCAGCCCGAAGCGCCATAAAGGGGTCGTTGCGGTTGTTGGAGAGCCATGCGCTGACAAACTGGTACTGCGAGGCTCCAACCAAATTGGCAGGCCCCTGATAGAAAGCCCAGGGTACGGGGCTGTGCAGTTTGACTTCGGTAGCGACAAACACTTCGCCTTCCCAGACGCCATTGGCCTCGAGCCACATACCAGGAATAGCCAGGCTCAACCAGGGGGAGTTGCTCTGGATGCGCACATTCCCCGAAATGATCTGGCCGCCTGCGCTTACCGTCACTTGGCCCATGTAACTACGGGGCTGGCGGGCACTCGAGGGATTGGAGTTTGAATTGGAGTTGGGGTTTTGGTTGCTCCCGCTGTTGCCGCCCCCACTAGCATTATTACTATTACCGCCACTATTGCTGTTGCCTCCGGCATTGCCGCCGCTGTTCCCGTTACCTCCGCCGTTGCCATTCCCGCCACCATTGCCATTTCCATTGCCGCGCTGCACGATAATTTGAGCATCGGGCGCAAGGTCGGGCTGGCTGCTGGCTTTGACCTGAGCGGCCAGCCCTGGGGGCGCTGCCAGGGCAAGGGCAGCCCACAGTAGAAGCGTTATACGGAAACTAAACACGGTTCACCTCGAGCCCAGGTAGGCTCAGAATGGCCTCGAGGCCGCCGCCTGAGTGGTTGCGAAACTCGAGCCTGCCCCCCAACAAGGCAGTAATATGCCGAACCAGGGCCAGACCCAGCCCCATCCCCTCAACCCTGGGCTGCATCCGCAAGAAAGGATCGCCAAGACGTGACAACGCCTCCTCGGGCACCCCGGAGCCCTGGTCTTGGATATGGATATGGATCATGGCGTCTTGCCTGACTTCTACCAGCACTGGCCCCTGGCTAAACTTGAGCGCATTGCCCACCAGGTTGCTCAGGGCCTGTTGCAGGAGTTCCTCGTAGCCCAACACCTGAGCTTCCAAGTCTCCTTCTAGCGTAATACGCAAACGCTCTTCTGGAGTGCGGCTCTGTACTACAGAACGTAACGTTAAGCCAATCTCAACCGGCTGGGGGTCTTTTTGCGGGCTGCGGGTCAGGGCCAGCAAACCAGTTAACAGACGCTCCAGACGCTCCAGGCTGCCCTTGATGGCTGGCAGCGACTCCTCCGGGGGTAGCAGGCCCTGCTCGAGGGCCTCTACCTGCGCGCGAAGTGTCGCCAACGGCGTTCGCAGCTCGTGTGAGGTGTAACGGGAAAAATTACGCTCCCGCTCGAGAAAGCCCTCTACCGCCAGAGTCATGCGGTTGAAGCTCTCGGCTAGGTCGGAGAGTTCATCCTGACCGGGCGGTACTGGAACCGGCTTGGGGAAGCGTTGTTGGGCAATCGCGTGGGTGGCTTCGGTCAGGTGACGCACAGGCCGCATCAGGTAGCCAAACAACAAATAGGCCACAATCAAAGCCAGCAACAACGAGAGCGGCAGGGCTAGTAGCTCGGTACGCCAGAAGGCTTGCAGGGCCTCTTTCTGGTTGCGGGTCTCGAGGGCTGCGTGCAACACAAAGCCCTCCTCCAACACCCGCTCACTTTTGAGCCAGCCTGCGGCCTCAGTAGGAAAGCGGCCCCCAATTTCCAGAAATACCTGTTCTTCCCGCATCACCCGAAACCGGCTGCTGCCCAGTTCAGCCAGCTTGGGCAGGCGGCCCAGGTCGAGCCTGGCCTGCTCGGGCGTGATGACCAGGGCCTGGGCTACCGCATTGGTCAGCGACTCGAGATCCTGCCTGGCTTCCCGGCTCAAAGTATCCTGAAAGCGCACAAACCCCAGCCCACCCACTAGCAAAGCCGTCAGCAGCACTACTGCCGACAAACTAAGCATCAGGCGGCTGCGAAACCCCCCCAGCACCCAGCCTTTGGGTTTGGGCAGGGTGATCGGGATGGCTTGGACGGTTTTGCGCCGCAGGACTCGCATCGGTTAGACTCCCAGCACATAGCCCCCTGGTAGGGTAGCGATTACATTCTCCCCCAACTTCTCCCTTAAGCGATGTACATATACCCGCAGAATGCGATGGCCCGACTCGGTGTCGGGAAATATCTTCTCCAGCAGCTCATCCACCCCAAACACCCGCTCTGGGTGCAGGGCCAGGCGCTCCAACAAGGCAAACTCCTTATCGGATAACGAAACCAGCTTCTGGTTCCAGTACACCTTGCGACTGGCAAACTCCACCCGCAAGGGGCCGCGCTCGAGAATGGTCTGGCGAGTAGTACCCCCGCGCCGCAGCAAAGCCCGCACCCGCGCTAGAAATTCTTCTAGCGAAAAGGGTTTTACCAGATAGTCGTCGCCCCCCAGATCCAATCCCTGTACCCGATCTTCCACGGTGTCGCGGGCGGTGAGAAACAGAATGGCCCCACCAAACCCCCCCTGGCGAAGTTGCTTGGCAAAGCGAAACCCCGCATCGTCTCCCTCCGGCAGCATCACATCCAGGGCAATCAGATCCGGCTCGTGCTCGTTAACAAAAGCCTGGGCCTGGGATGTGTTATCGGCCCACTCCACCTCGTAGCGTTCACGGCGCAATAGGGCCACCAACGGCCCCGCCAGACCGGCTTCATCTTCGACCAATAGAATACGCATGTTTTATCCTTTGATTGTACCGCTTGGACGTTGCAGGCAGCCTTGTAACTCCCGGCCTGCCCCTTTCACACCTCAAGCTCATCCAACCAGCCTAGCTCCAACGGATAAACGGGATATTAACGCACCACCGGGCAGGGGGGCCAGGCTGCGAAGGGTTTTGTCAGTATCTATAAATAAAATGGGTTCAGGACAGTTAAACTACGCTATACTGGGGCGGTTTTCAGGAGTTCCACTTTCTTTTTCAGCCCAAACCTGCTCCAGCGCCTCTTGTAGCACCTCCACCCCGGCCCCCCGCCGACTGGCCCGCTCGGAGAGCACCCTTCGCCACAAGCGCCCACGGGGCTGTCCCTTGAACAAATTGAGCATGTGGCGTGCAATTGCCCACAGCGGTGTGCCTTGCTCCATCTGGGTCTGTGCATAGCAAAGCATGGCCTGGGCCACTTCCAGGCGGGTAGTGGAGTGTGCCAGTCCAAACAGCTTCCGGTCAGCCTCCTCGAGCACAAAGGGATCGTCGTAGACCGCCCGCCCCAACATGACCCCATCTACGCAGGCCAGGTGCTTCTGGGCCTCCTCCAGTGTCCGTACCCCCCCGTTTAGCACCAGGGTGAGCTGGGGAAAATCCTGCTTGAGCCGATACACCCACTCGTAGCGCAATGGCGGAATGGTACGGTTCTCGGCTGGCGAAAGTCCTTTCAGGTGGGCTTTGCGGGCATGCACGATAAACACCTCGATCCCCACTTCCGCCAACTTCTCTACAAAACGGGCTACATAGGCATAGTTTTCGATCTCATCCACACCCAGACGGTGTTTGGCCGTAACAGGAATTTTCACTGCTTGGCGCATGGCCGCCATGCAATCGGCCACCAGATCGGGCTCGAGCATCAGACAAGCTCCAAACCCACCCCCCTGTACGCGCTCCGAAGGGCAGCCCAGGTTCAGGTTGATCTCGTCATAGCCCCAGGCTTCGCCAATCCGGGCCGCCTCGGCCAGCTTTTCCGGCACCGAGCCCCCAAGCTGCAAGGCCACCGGGTGCTCTTCTGGGCTGAAGTCCAGCAGTTTGGGGCGGCTGCCCAGCAAGATAGACTGATCCACCACCATCTCGGTGTACAGCCGCGTTCGCTGGGTAATGAGCCGCACCAGATAGCGAAAATGCCGGTCGGTCCAGTCCAGCATCGGCGCGACGGACAGTCGATAGGAATTTTGATGGTTGAGAATCGGGGCAGTGCGCATCGAAAACCAGAGGCGTCTATAGGGAGGGGCCGCTCAGGACTTCCTGGGGGGATACCCGTTTAGGCTCGCGGAACTCGATGTTCTCCCACTCCCCCTCCTCAATTACGGTCAGGTTAGGGTTAAGGGCGCGAAAATGCGCCACCACCTCCTGCACCAGGTCGTCCGGGGTTGAAGCTGCCGAGGTAATGCCCACCGACCGCAACCCTCGGAGCCACTCGGGTTGAATGTCGTGTACGGTATTGATGCGCTCTGCCCGACCCACCAGGCTTTGGGCTAATTCCAATAGCCGCATCCCGTTGGAGGAGGCCAGGCTGGTTAGCACCAGAAGCATATCTACGTTGGGTGCAATCTGCTTGACCGCATCCTGGCGGTTTTTGGTGGCATAGCAGAGGTCATGGCGGCTGGGTACCACCAGTTTGGGAAAGCGCCGCTTGAGGATATCTATGGTTGCCAATGTATCATCCACCGAAAGAGTGGTCTGGGTCAGCACCACCACTTTTTCGGGGTCAGGAACTTCGACAGTATGGGGGTCGGCCAGACGGGCATCGCGCCCCACATGGGTATGCACTGCCACCAAAATGGTGTGCTCCACAGCCTCGCCACGGGTTCCCTTAATCTCTTGGTGGTCGGCAGAATCACCAATCAGCAAAATCCAGTAGCCCTCTTTTGCATAACGTTTGGCCTCGCTGTGGACTTTGGTGACCAGGGGGCAGGTAGCATCAATCTGGTGCAGGTTGCGCTCGGCCGCCTCGGTACGCAACCAGGGTGGAATCCCGTGGGCCGAGAAGACTACCGTCTCGTTGAACTTTTTGCCAACCTTTTTTTGCTCCTCACGCAGTTGCTCCACCTCGGCCAGATCTTCGACAAAATGAACCCCGTGCTGTTCTTCCAGCCGTTTGACCACCACATCGTTGTGAACGATGGCGTGATACACCACCAATTCACCCTCATCGCGCAATTCTCGAGCAGCCTTTTCCACTGCCTCAATCGCCATGACCACCCCGGCACAAAAGCCCCTGGGCTTAGCCAGATAGATTCTCTCGACCATATCGAGAGCCTACCTTAGCACAAGCCAGACACTGGTTCTGTAAGTTGAAGCCCCGCCAGGCAGTTTCTAAAGCTCACCTTGAGCCTTACCCTTACATTATCGCGTTCCGCCATACCCGGTAGTGGCAAGCGATCTAAAGCCCGATTTCTTCACCAAGCAGTACGGGCTCTCTGGAATTAAGCAGGCTTTCTTTGGGTTGTGGGCGGGCGATGCCGAATCCCTGCAGCAAATAGCAACCCCGCTCTTGCAACCAGGCTATTTGTTCAGGCGTCTCGACCCCCTCGGCCACTGTGCGCAGACCCAAACCTTCCCCAAGCAAAAGAATGGTTCGCAAGATGGCTTCTTCCTTACTATCCCGGCCAATGCCATGGATAAAACTGCGGTCAATTTTGAGCAGGTCAATGGGCAGGTCTTTGAGGTAGCTCATCGAGGTGTGGCCCACCCCAAAATCATCCAGAGCAACCCGCACCCCCAGTTGGCGCAGCGCGCTGAGGTGCTGAACAGCTCTGGGCAGGTTCTGTATCAAGGCTGTCTCGGTGATCTCCAGGTGCAGGTTTTCTGGTTCCAGGCCGCTTTTCCGCAGGACAGCCGCGACAACTTCGACAAAACTCGAGTCGTAAAGGGTGCGGGGGGAGATATTAACCGCAATGGACAAGCCCAGAAGGCTGGCTTCATAGCAAGCCTTATCCAACACCAGGTGGTCTAAATCCCGGATCAAACCGGTTTCTTCGGCTAGGGCAATAAAGATTGCGGGGGAGATCAAGCCCTGGTTGGGATGTTTCCAACGGGCCAGGGCCTCCACCTTGATCCAACGTTTGCAATGGGTATCGAGAATGGGCTGGTATTCAAGATAAATCTCACCGTTATTCAGCGCCTCGCGCAAATCCTGAATCAGGTTGAGGCGCTCCCGGCTATAGCGATCCAGATCGGGGCTGTAGAACATCAGGCCCGTACCGTGTTCCTTAGCTCGGTACATAGCCACATCCGCCACCCGCATCAGGTCGTCGAGGTTTTGCCCATCGCGGGGATAAATCCCCAAACCCAGGCTGGCCCCAATCCGCAAGGTGGTATCGGCTACGGTAAACGGCTGTTGCAATACCGCCAGCACCCGCCGAGCTGCATCGGTGGCACCCTCGATGGTGGTTTCGCCCAGCAGAATGGCAAACTCGTCTCCTCCCAGGCGGGACAGCAAATCACCCGAGCGCACACAGTTCTGGATACGCCGGGCCACCTGCACCAGTAACTCATCACCGGCTTCGTGGCCCAGGGTGTCGTTGACTTCTTTAAAGCGATCCAGGTCGAGGTAGATCAGGGTGGCTTCACGGCCTCCGCGCTGCGAATGGGCCAGGAATTGATCGGCTTGTTCGCGCAGCATCCGGCGGTTGGGCAAGCCGGTGAGTGGGTCGTGGTAGGCCAGATGTTCGATGGTGGATTGATAAGCTTTACGCTCGCTAATATCCCGAATATTCAGTACAATGCCGCCCACAGCCGAATCGGCCAGTTGGTTCTGGCCCCAGATCTCAAACCAACCGATGCCCCCACGCTCCAACGGAGCGCATACCTCGGTTTGTATAATCTCGCCAGGGTTGACCAACAGGCGATCCAGGAGGTGCTTGCAACGCTCTGCATCCTCCGCCGAAAGGTGGTGGAAGACATTGGGTTTCCCCCCCAGAGCCATCTTTCGGAGCCTGAGCCTGGGAGCATTAGGGCTGGCATAGAGAACATCGCCCAGAACGTTGACAATCAGCGTTACATCAAAGCTATTCTGTACCAAAGCTCGGAAGCGGGCCTCCGAAGCCCGCAAAGCCTCTTCAGCCTGCTTGTGGCGGCTGATATCACGCACAATTGCCATCAGCTTGGGGGGGTTGGTGGTGGTGCGCGCGGCCCCCACTTCCACAGGAATCACCGTACCATCGAGACGAATGTACCTTTCCTCGATAAATGGGATTTGCGCCAGTTGATCCAGGCTTTGAATGCGGCTACCCACCACGGGGTGATAGTCGGGATGCAGAAACCGCATAACCCTTTGCCCGATCACCTGTTCGGGTTGTTCGGCCCCTACCAACCGCAGGTAGCTAGCGTTGCAATACAAAATGGTGCCGGTATCATCCACTTCGATAATGCCATCCGGTGAGGTTTCAACCAGGGCACGGAAGCGGCTCTCGCTTTGCTGGTGTTTTTGACGCTCGAGGGCCAGCGAACCAAGTGCCACAAGGCTTAAGAACATCACCGCCAGTTCGGGAAAGTACCAGATATTCTCGACTTTAGTAACCGTATCGAGCAAGCTCAGTGCAACTACAAACCCACTGAGCATGATAAGCCATTTCCCCGAACGCCAGTGCATCGCTAACAAGTTAGCACCCGCCCCCGGGTTCTCTCGGGTCATATGTGGCGTTACGTGAAGTCAGTCTGTTGGCTGGAGATTAAGAACATACCCCTGTTTAGTATGCCAATTGTATGGTCAAGCCATTTTCTTCGTTAATTTTGTAAGCAACCGCCTTGTAACCCATGCTACCTGCACCATCTCTACTCTCCTGTCCACTGACCTTCTCCACAAGCCACAACGAAATACTGGAGCCAATCCAGCCTTGAAGATTGTGGTACTTTTTTATATATGCACCAAGAGCTTCAAGAGCTGGCCTTGCGTTTTGGTAAACCCCTCGAGACCACCCGCAATTTGGGTGCAAATACCTATTTGGCTGTTAACGGAACCCGCGTGGCCGAGGTATGTTTAGTATTTCAGCGGCCCAGCGGTCAGTTCCTCACCATGACCAAACCCTTTTACCCCACTGGGGTATACCGTTTACCTACCGGAGGCATCGAACCCGGCGAGCCGATAATGGATGCCCTCGAGCGCGAAACTTGGGAAGAAACCGGCCTGGGAGCACAAATTCTGAGGTATCTGGCCCATATCACCTATCAGCACAACGAGGGCCGCTTGTTTCACAGCTACGTTTTCCTGCTTGCGGCTAATGGTACCCCCAACCCACAAGACCACCGCGAACAAATCAGTGGTTTTCGCGAAGTCACTCCAGCCGATCTAGTGGAAATCGCCAGGGAGCTTGAACACCTGCCCGCCAATTTCTCTAAAGAGCTCGCTGCCACTTGGGCAGATTGGGGCCAATTCCGAGCGGTGGTACACCAGGTTGCTGCCCAGGCCCTCACCCCGTCATAGATAGGGTTTCGCGAAAAGAAAGAGCCGGTATCACACCTCGTACAGCATCCCAAATTTGCGGTTCAGGTAGTCAATCAAATACTGCGGGTTGAGGTCTTCAGCGGTCACGTTCCTGAGCAGATCGCGGGGCCAGTAGCGGCTGCCCTGATGATGAATCTTTTCCCGCGTCCAGTTCAGCAAAGGAGCAAACTCACCGCGCTCAAACTGCGCCTCCAGGTTGCCCAAATCCTTCTCGGCCTGTACAAAAAACTGAGCCCCGTAGAGGTTACCCAACGAATAGGTGGGGAAATAACCAATTAGCCCAGCCGACCAGTGCACATCTTGCAGCACCCCATCCCGGATTTCTGGCGAACGAACCCCCAGGTATTCCTGGTATTTGGCATCCCAGGCCTCGGGCGCATCGTCTATTGATAACTCACCGCGCAACAGGGCCAGTTCTACCTCAAAGCGGATCATGATGTGGAGGTTATAGGTTACTTCGTCCGCCTCCACCCGAATCAGGCTAGGCTTGACCTCATTGATGGCAAAGTAGAAGTCCTCGAGCCGCACATCGCGCAACGATTCAAAGTGCTGCTGGGCTTTGGGCCAGAAGTAGCGCCAGAATCCCAGGCTGCGCCCTACCAGGTTCTCCCAGGTACGGCTTTGCGACTCATGGATACCCAGTGAAATCTCGGTTCCCATGGGTGTGCCAAAGTGTTCGGGCAACAGCCCTTGTCCATAGACACCATGTCCCATCTCATGCACAATGCCAAAAAACCCTGGGTTGAAGAAGTCTTCGAAATAGCGCGTGGTCAGTCGCACATCTCCAGGGCCGATGCCCTCCATAAAGGGGTGGGCCACCACGTCGAGCCTCCCGGCCTCGAGGTCAAAGCCAATCTTGGCGATCACCTCCTTGCCAAAGCTTTCCTGGGCCGCTTTGGGAAAATGGCGGTGCAAAAGGGAGGTATGGGGGCGTTTAGAGCTATCATTGATCCGGTGAAGTAACTCTACTGTGGCTTCACGCACTTGCTTGAAAATGGTTTCTACTTGCTTGGCGGTAGCACCCGGCTCGTACTGATCGAGCAGGGCATCATAGCGCTCTTCCTTATAACCCATGGCGTCGGCTGCCTCGCGGGTCAGCGCGAAAATTTTTTTCAGAATGGGCTTAAAGCTTTCCCAATCGTTTTTGGGGCGGGCTTCTTCCCAGATGGCCTGCCCTTCACTGGTCGCCTGGGCCAGTTCTACCGCCAAGCGTTCGGGAATTTTGGTCTGTAGGTCGTAGGCCCGCCGCCACTCACGAACATTGACTGCTTCCGCAGTTATAGGTTCTTTGAGCCAACCCGCATTTTCGACCAGTGCCAGCATCTCCCCGATACGGGGATCGGTAGCTCTTTGGTGCAACAGCTTGGCCAGCGTGGCCTGCATCCTGGCCCGATGGGGGTGGCCCTTCTTGGGGGTATAAGCAGCCTGATCCCAACCAGCCAGCTTGCCAAAAGCGCCCAGATAGGCCGCTTCTTTTTGGTGTTCAAGTAACCAGTTATACGCTTCTTGGGCAGTCATACCTGCCCATCATAACGAAAACATTACCCGTCATCAGCTATCCACCGACGATCGCCTGACCATTGGTATGTGCTATACACAGCGTGTTTTTGCCCCCTAACAGATATAGATGGGTCTACACGAAAACCCTTCCTCATCCCTTCACCGCACCTGCTGTCAAACCCGCCACGATCCGCTGCTGGAAGATCAGAACCAGAATCACCAGCGGAACCGTCACCACCACCGAGGCCGCCATAATCGAGCCCCAGGGAATCTCAAAGGGGGTGGCCCCACCAAAGGAAGCAATCGCTACCGGAACGGTACGCACGTTATTGCCAATGGTGAAGGTCAGGGCAAAGAGGTATTCGTTCCAGGCTGCAATAAAGGCCAGCAGGCCGGTAGTCACCAGACCTGGGCCGGTCAGGGGCAGCATCACCTGAAGCAGGGTCTGCATTGGGGAAGCCCCGTCCACATAGGCAGCTTCCTCCAATTCCCGTGGCAATCCACGGAAATAGCCCGTCAGTACCCAGACCGTGAAGGGCAAGGTAAAGAGCAGGTAAGAAAGAATCAAACCCGCGTGGGTATTAAACAAGCCCGTCTCACGCAGCAACACAAACATGCCCGAGAGCACCGAAACCTGGGGGAACATGGTCATGGCCAGCACGATGTACAGAACCGCGTTTTTGGGAGGAAAGCGCAAACGGCCCAGCGCATAGGCTGCCAGCACCCCCAAAACCAGGCAAATTAAGGTAGCGCCGCCCGCCACAATCAGCGAGTTAATCAGGTTGCGGCCAAAGGCCGCCCCACTGAAGACATTCTGGTAGTGGGTCAGGGTGAAAGGGGTAGGCAGGAAACTGGGGTTGGGGCTAAACAGCGCATCGCTGGTCTTGAAGCTGCTGACCACCGCCCAATAGAAGGGGAACACACTGTATATGACAATAAAAACCACCAGAGCATAGAACAGTACCCGCCCGACGTAGTAACCCAGACCTTTAGTCCTCACCGCGCACCCCCCGTCCTGCTACGCGCATGTACAAGAACACAAAGAGGAAGATGATCACCAGGATGGCTACCGATACCGTTGAGCCGTAGCCCAAATCCTGGAAGTCAATCAAAGTCTGGCGATTGTAGATGGCCAAACTTCGGGTAGCGGTGTTGACCCCCACCATCACAAATATCACGTCGAAAACCCGCAGCGCATCCAGGGTACGGAAAATAAGGGCCACCACCAGCGCAGGGGTCAGGAGCGGCAGGGTCAGCGTCCAGAACTGCTGCCAACGGCTGGCCCCATCAATGTCGGCGGCTTCGTAGATGTCGGCAGGAATAAGCTGTAGACCGGCCAGCAGCAACAAGGCCATGAAGGGCGTGGTCTTCCACACGTCCACCGCTACCATCGCCCACAATACCGTGTTGGGGTTGGCCAGGAATGCAATCTTGTTGGCCACCAGGCCGGTATTGACCAGGATAACGTTGATCACACCGTAGATGTCGTTGAGCATCCACTGCCACATCTTGGCCGAGACCACCGTCGGGATGGCCCAGGGAATCAGGATGGCAGCCCGTACTATGCCCCGCCCCTTGAAGTTGGAGTGAATCACCAGGGCAATGGCCAGCCCCAAAACGGTCTCGAGGAAAACCGAAACAAAAGTGAACCGCAAAGTATTCCAGAGAGCACCCCTGAAGTCGGGGTCTTGCAGCAGAAAAATGTAATTCTTGAAACCCACAAACTCCGTGGGCTCTACAAAAGAGATATCAGCCCGGTGAAACGAGTAGTAGAACACCTGAGCCAGCGGATAACCCGCCACGAACGCTACTACCAGCAGCGTAGGCAAGACCAGCAGCCAGGCTAAACGGGTTTGTCGAACAGTGAGCATCTATATCCACCTCCACCCCAGCCGACCCACAAAAGCAGCTTGGCGATATTTTTCCAAGACACCGATACTATATCGGTTCTTATTACGGTATTCCAATTCGCGCTGATTATGTCGAACACCAGTTGCTGAGGGATCTGCATATCTGGAAAGCGCTCGAGAAACATGGATCCTTCTTATCGCGGTTTTCTGTACCGTTGTCACCTCCCCTCAGAAGTACGAATAGAGTCCCAAATTGGGGATCGTCTTCGTAGCCAAAGGCTCTGTGCAGCACTATTTGTTCGCGAGAATTGCAACAGTGGCTCCGAAAACCCTTTATGAAAGAATGGGGCCGGATATCCGACCCCATTCCTCAACAAGGCTACGCGTAAATGGCCTAGCGCAGAACGCGCCGGAAAGAAGCTTCCATGTCCCGCACTGCTTGGGCGGCGGGCTTACGACCAGTGATGGCTTCGTGTACGCCCGTCCAGAAGGCTTCGGAGACCTGGTTATAGCGAGCACCCGCTACGCCCGAAGGACGACCGATGGCGTTTTGGAAGACCGGCAGCAGGTCTTTGAAGAAGGCGTTCTTGGCCAATACCTGGGCATCGTTGTAGAGGGCCGGGCGGGTGGGCAGACGCGAGAGGCTGATGGCGTTGTCTTTCTGAATTTCCACGCTGGTCAAGTACTTGACCAGATCAGCAGCAGCCCGTTGGTTGCGCGAGTAGGTCGAGACCATCAACTGCCAACCACCCAGGGTAGCGGCATTGCGACCACCCGAACCCGTCCCACGGGGCAGTACGGTCACACCGATTTTGCCACGTACGGCACTGCCTTCGGTCTGGCCCAGGCTGTAGGCATAGGGCCAGTTGCGCATGAAGGCAGCATTACCCGTCTGGAAGGCGTTTCGGGCTTCTTCTTCGGCATAGCTGGTCACACCCGGAGGCGAGATGCGGCCCACCCAACTACGTACCATGTTGAGAGCGGCGATGGCCTGTGGGTTGTTAATGCTGATGCGGCCATCAGGTTCGATGATGCGACCCCCACCCATGGAGAAGATCCACTCCAGCGCGTCGCAGGTCAGGCCCTCGTAGGCCTTACCCTGCCAGACAAAGCCCCAGAAGTCGCGGTTGCCCGCCTGACGTTCGCCGGCCTGGATGCGGGTGGCTTGCTGGTCAAGCTCAGTCCAGGTTTGGGGTGCGCGCTGGAAACCGTACTTCTGCAGCAGGTCGGTGCGGTAGTAAAGCAAGCCCGCATCGGTGAAGAAGGGGATCGAGGTCAGCCTGCCCCGAATGGTGTTGTTTTCTACGATGCGGGGGAAGAACTGGCCCAGTTCAGCTTCTGTGAAGAACTGCTTGAGATCAGCCGCGTGAGGTGCTACGATGCCGGGCCAGATCACGTCAATCATGTATACGTCTACGTCGGCGCTGCGAGCCGCCCAGTATTGCTGGTACAAGGCCAGCCGGTCGTTTGTATCGGCAGGAGAGTCAATGTACTCGATTTTGTTGCCGGTCTTTTGGGCCCACTCTTCGGACTTGGCCTTCATCCAACGGCCGCCCTCGCCCACTGCGGTTGAGTCGCCCGCAACGCGGATGGTTACCCCTTGGGCGAAGGCCAGCCCGCCCACGGTAAGGGTCAGGGCCAATGCACCTACAAGCCACTTCTTCATGTTTCCTCCTGTTTTCTTGGAAGTGCTTCCATGCCAAACCAGTTAGCACACAAAAGTTACCTTATCTTTCGGAAGAACTTCCTCCGCGAAGTCTATACCAGCCATTCCACACTGTCAACCCAATACCAATCATTGTTAACTAGCTCTAGAACGCCTATTAAGACGAAAACCACCCCTTCGCTGAATCATTTCAGCGAAGGGGGTGCTCTGTCACACTTGATCGCTATAGCTTTTTGAGGGACTGTACCAATTGTCCCAACACGCCCTGGGCATCGCCATAGAGCATTCGGGTGTTGTCGGCAAAGAACAATTCG
>JBBIUP010000027.1:0-25288 GCA_037440185.1 Meiothermus sp.
TTGTCCGTATCGAGGAGGTGCCCTGGAAGCTGGAAGACCGTGGCATTGCCCAGGTACTGAGCCTGCAAGACCCCGACGGCAACCCGGTAGAACTGTTCCTGGATCGCCGCAAGTTGGGCGGCCGGGCCTTCTGGCGCGGGGAGAGCGAGCAACTCTGAGGCCAGGTTGGTTGTTCAACGGATCATCCAGGTTACGCACAGCTCTTGTACCGAATCGAATTAGCAGTAAACTAAAACACGCAAAGGAGAAAACATGAAGCGTTGGCTGGTGTCTCTAACGTTGTTGGTTGGTATTGTGCTGGCTCAGGATTCGACCCAAGCCCCGGCCGGTTGGCAGGAAATTCGGCCAGGAGGGGCGGCGGTTTGCTCGGATGGCTCACCCTGGCGTTTTTTTGTGGCTCAGGGAGCCGCCGATAAGGTGATCATCAATTTTCAGGGGGGCGGCGCTTGCTGGGATGCTGCAACCTGCAACCCAGAATCCCGTCTCTACACCCGTTCTTTGCAAATCCGAGACCTACAAGCTGGACAGGGTGTTTTCAACCGCAACAACTCCGAGAACCCCTTCCGCGACTGGACCCACGTCTTCGTGCCCTACTGTACTGCCGACCTGCACTGGGGCAACAACACAGCCCGCTATACTGGCCTGACCATTCAGCACAAAGGGGCCGTCAATGCCCGCCAAGCCGTGCTGTGGGTGTTCAACAACATTCCCAATCCGCAGAACGTTATGGTCACGGGCTGTAGTGCAGGTGGTTACGGCTCAATTATGTGGGCACCTTATTTCATGCGCCGTTATCCCGCAGCCAACGTGGTGCAGTTGGGCGATGCGGCAGTGGGGGTAGCGCCAGAATCCTTTTTCCCGATTGCCTCGGCGGCCTGGGGCACTCAAGGGGCTTTGCCAGGCTGGATTGGCAGCCTAGATCCAACCAAGATGGGTTCCAATGAACTCTACCAAGCCTTTGCCAGGGCCTACCCAAACCGCAGCTTTGCCCAGTACAGTACCCTGTTGGACGATGTGCAGATTTTCTTCTATAGCCTGATTCGGGGCCAACCACGTCCCACCCCGGAAATAGCCCAGCAATGGGTGCAGGGTGCGCTGGCGAACCTGGCTTCGATCAAACAAACGGCCCCTAATTTCTATAGCTACCTGGCCCCCGGCGCACAACACTGCATCATCTGGCGGCCCGAGTTCTACACCACCAAGGTCGGGGATGTAACCTTTGCCGACTGGGTGCGAAAGCTGGTAGCAGACGGAAAGCCTGGCGACTTGGCCCCACCCAGGTAGAGGGGTAGGCTAAAAGATCGAGGCCGAAAGCCACCGAACCAGGTACTGGGTGGGGTGGGCCGTTGATTGGCCGCTCAGGATCTGTCTCCTAGCTCTTCCCACCTCAACTCCTCTTTAATTTCTTCAGAATAGAGCGTCTTTTGGGGGGCAAAGTTGGCAAACCAGTCGCGCAGATCGGGCTCGAGGCCCACCAGCAGTTTGTGTACCGTGGACTTTTTGAGGGGGGCTGCTTGCAGCAGGCCCTGTAACAAAGCATCTCCTTTTGTTTCCACCAGCCTCGCTGCCTCGGTGGTGAACTGCCCCTGAAACCAGAGCTGGTCGGAGAGCCCCTTGGGCCTGGTCTCGTAGGTGCCCAGACTGGGCTCGCTGGGGGTCAGGTGGGCCAGCAGAACACCCCACTGCTTGGCCTTGGGGTATAGCTCCGGCAGGGCCTGGCGCAGCGCCAGTAGATACAGATAGTTGGCCAGAAACTCGTCCACCCACTTGGTGCGGGTACGCAGCTTCCAGGCCACCGCTACAGCGTGGGTGTACTCGTGCCCCAGGTTGAGGTCTAGAAAGTCGCCGGGTTGGCCTGGCGGCTTTCCGGCTTTTTTGATGGCTGGAACCAAGGTCTCGCGCAACCGCCAAATGAAGCGTTCGGGGTAGCGGGCGGGCAAGAACAAATAGAGCCCCTCTTTGAGACTGGTGCGCTGGAAAGGAAAGCCATAGGGGTGTTTGACCCTGGCCTTCCAGTCGGCCTCGCCCAGCACCATCAAGTGCACCGGGGGAACCTCGGAGTAGCGCGTCAGAGCCGAACGCAAGGCGAGCAGATACTCCTGCATGGCCCTGGCCCGCAGCACCGAACCATCGGAAGCTTGCAGGGGAATGTAGGGATGGGGAAGGGCCTGCACAGCTTGATTGTAGCTTCTAGGTATAGCCGAGTATTTCCTTGCGTTTGTTGCCCCACTCCAGGGCACTGGCAATCCCCTGGTCAATCGGGTGTTGGGCCTGCCAGCCCAGCAACTCCAAGGCCCGGTCGGCGTTGGCATAGGCACCGGCCACATCGCCTGCACGGGGCGGGGCTTCGCGCTTGGGGATGGGCCGCCCGTAGACCCGCTCGAATGCGGCCACCAGCTCCTTGACGGTTACGCCGTGGCCGGTGCCCAGGTTGATGACGGCGTAGGGGCTGCCCACTTTTTCAATGACCCGGTCGAACTGCTCCACCGCTTTTACGTGGGCCATGGCCAGATCCCACACATGGATGTAGTCGCGGATGCCCGAGCCGTCACGGGTAGGCCAGTCCACGCCAGTGATGGTGAACTCGGGCAGCTTGCCCAGCGCCACGTCCACCATCTTGCCCAGCACGTGGCTGGGTTCGCGCACATGGATGCCCGAGCGCAGCTTGGGGTCGGCCCCGATGGGGTTGAAGTAGCGCAGCGCGATCCCCCGGAGCTGGGTGGCTTTGGACAGGTCTTCCAGCACCATCTCCATCATATATTTGGTGCGGGCGTAGGGTGAGCTGGGTTTGAGGGGCGACGCTTCGGTCACCTTGAACCCCGGCACTGCGTCGTAGATGGAGGCCGAGGAACTAAACACCACCCTGGGGTAGCCCAGCGCCTCGAGGTTCTTGAACAATTCCAGGCTTTTGCAGACATTCTCGCGGTAGTAGAGGTAGGGCTGCTCCACCGACTCCGGCACCACAATCAGGGCCGCGCAGTGGATGGTGTTTTGGATATCGGGGTGCTCCTGGAAGATGCGCTGGAGCAAGGCCGGGTCGGCAATGTCGCCCTCGTAGAAAATTTTGCCCTCGGTAAAAGCCTTTGGCCCGGTTACCAGCGAGTCCAGGAGTACCGGGGTATGGCCGGTGTCGAGAAGCGCATGGGCGATGGTGCTGCCGATATACCCTGCTCCGCCTGTAATCAGAACCTTCATGCTGCCGATTCTACCCGTAAAAGCTTTAGTATCTGAACCATGGGCGCACTGGATGGTCTCAAGGTACTTGACCTTTCGCGGATTCTGGCCGGCCCCTTCTGTACCCAGATGCTGGCCGACCTGGGGGCAGAGGTCTGGAAGATCGAACCACCCAAGGGCGACGACACCCGCAGCTGGGGGCCACCTTTTGTACGCAGGTGCGACAGCGGCTGGGAGGTTGCGGCAGAGGGAGAAAGTGCATATTACCTTTCCTGCAACCGGGGCAAGAAGAGCCTGGTAGTCAACCTCAAAGACCCCAAAGGCCAGCAGATGGTACAAGACCTGGCCAAGCAGACCGATGTACTGGTAGAGAACTACAAGACGGGTGATCTGGCCCGTTATGGTCTGGACTATGCCAGCTTGTTCAAGCTGAACCCACGGCTGATCTATCTGTCTATCACCGGCTACGGTCAGACCGGCCCCCGCGCACAGGAACCCGGCTACGACGTGGCGGTGCAGGGGCTGGTAGGCATCATGTCGGTCACGGGGGAGCCGGAGGGGCAGCCCATGCGCGTGCCGGTAGCCTGGATTGACCTGATGACCGGAATGAATGGGGCCATTGCGGTGCTGGCAGCCTTACAGGAGCGGACTCGGAGTGGGCTGGGCCAGCACCTGGATCTGGCCTTATTCGATGTGGGGCTGGCGGCCATGGTCAACCTGGCCCAGAGCTATCTGGTCACCCAGAAACTGCCTGAACGGCTGGGGAATGCCCACCCACAGATCGTTCCTTATGGTGCGTTTGAAGCGGCGGATGGTTGGTTCATGCTAACGATTGGCAACGATGAGCAGTACCACCGCACCTGCCTAGCTATCGGGCACCTCGAGCTCTGGGAAGATATGCGCTTTCAGACCAATGCGGGCCGGGTAACCTGGCGGGCCGAGTTGCTGCCCAAACTCGAGGCTATCCTGCGCACCCGTCCCCGCAAGGAGTGGCTCGAGCGCTTCACCGAGGCCGGGGTTCCGGTCACGCCGGTCAACAATCTGGCTGAGGCTTTTGCCGAACCCCAGGCCCAGGCCAGGGGAATGCGACAGGCAATCGAACACCCCACCCTGGGTTCGATTCCCTTGGTGGGCTCGCCGCTGACCCACCTGTCCCGTACGCCCGCCCAGCCTCAGGCCCATCCACCGCTACTGGGCGAGCATACCGCCGCGGTGTTGGCTGGGGTATTGGGTTACACGCCAGAGGAAATCCAGAACCTGGCAGCGGCAGGGGTGATCAAGACGGCTCCTTGAGGTACAGCACCATATGCTCGAAGTCGGTGTACTGGTCATCCACCTTGAGGGCATGTCGCTCGTAGCCCCAGACCTCGAAGCCCAGCGAACGATAGAGCATACGCGCAGCCTCCTGGGTGTGTGAAACAGCCAAGGTGATTTGCTCCAGATCGGGGTAGCTGCGGACTCGGCCCAGCAAAGCCGCCATCAGCATTTTTGCGATACCCCGCCCACGGGCCGAGGGGGTCACGTACACACCTCCTACCCAACCGGCGTGACGGAATTTCGCACCCTCGTTGCGGGCAAAACTGGCTACGCCCACCAGCCTTCCGTCCACAAAAGCACCCAGGGTAAAGTTTGTTCCATCCGGCGATCCGATGCGCTCCCGAATTTTCTCAATCGGGCGAACCAGCCATTCTTGGTAGGATGCTCCAAAGGCCAGGGGCTCGGCCTGCAAGGCTTCCAGCCGAAGCGCACGGTAGATTTCTGCATCCTGGGGCTCGAGCAAGCGAAGTTCCATTTGGGTTTACTCTAACAAGGTTGTTCGAGGTAGCCCAATAGCTACCGAGCACCGGAAGCTGGTAGTTCAAGACTTATGGTGCGCTGGCAATACCGATGGGGGTGGCAACGGCTCCGAACGCGGGTTGTGTTTGATCAGGCAGGTCAAGTAATGCCCTTCATAACGCACTTGGTGGGTTGCCAAACCTGTAAAGTAAAGCCAATCTGGAGGTCTGGCTATGCGTGGGCGTTGGGTGTGGATGTTGGGGCTTTTGGTGCTGATTTCTTGTGTTCCCGTCAATCAGGTGCGGCAGGTACAGGGGCTTTCGGGGCCGGTGAATATTACCTTCGATCGGTGGGGTATTCCGCACATTCGTGCCCTGGCCAGCGATATGGATGTGTTCTTCGCGCAGGGGTATGTGCATGCCCAGGATCGGTTGTTCCAGATGGAACTGGGCCGCCGCGCCGCGCAGGGCCGGTTGTCGGAAATCCTGGGCAGTGGGGCTATCGAGCAAGACCGCTTCTTTCGTACCTGGGGTTTCTACCGTGCTGCCCAGGCTTCGTTAGCCAACCATACCGAGTTCACAAGGCGCGCCCTCGAAGCCTATGCGGCAGGTGTCAACCAGTACATCCGTGAAGGAAACAAGCCGCTGCCCTTTGCGTTGCTGGGCTTCGACCCCGAGCCCTGGACGCCCACTGACACCCTGGCCTGGGGCAAGCTCCAATCCTACGACCTGGGGCAGGTCTGGCAGGATGAGATAGACAATTCGTTCATCCTGAGTAAAGTCGGGGTGGAAGGGTTCAACGATCTGCGGGCGGATTATCCGCAGGGTTGGCCGACGGTAATGCAACCCGGAGATCTCCGTAGCACTGATGAACGTGCCGGGAACGACCGGAGCGTTGTTGAACGCGCGGGGAACAGCAGTGCAGACGAGCAGCCTGTGGGCAATGAAATGTCCAGACACACTCTATTGTCCCAGACCCTGGTGGTTGCGCTGCAAAAGGTTGCTCAGTTTTCCGAGCGCCTGAGCATTGCTCCGCAGAACCCAGACCAGGGCTCGAACAACTGGGTACTGAGCGGGTCGCGCACCACTACCGGCAAACCTATGCTGGCCAACGATCCCCACCTGCGCTTGCAAAACCCGGCTTTGTGGTACATTGCCGACTTGCGTGGCCCCAGTTACAACGCTATTGGGGCCACCATTCCGGGGGTGCCGGGGGTGTTTCTGGGGCGCAACGACCGGGTGGCCTGGGGCGCGACCAATATTCGGCCCGATGTGATGGACTTGTTTGTGCTCGAGCTCGAAGGACAGTCCTACCGAACCCCTAGCGGCCTGGTGCCGCTGCGCCTGCGCCAGGAAACCATCCGGGTGCGGGGGGCCGACCCGGTAACCCTGGTGGTGCGCGAAAGCGAATATGGCCCGGTAATTTCCGATCTAGGCCAGGCTTTCCTGCGGCCCGGCTTAACTGCAGGCACGGCTATCACGACGGCTGGGCAGGCGGTTTCGGTGCGCTGGACCGGGCTCGACCCGCAGGACACCACCCTGGATGCCTACCTGGGCATGAACCGCGCCCGCAACGCGGAAGAATACCGCCAGGCCCTAAGGCGCTATGTGGCCCCTATGCAGAACTTTGTGTATGCCGATGTGGAGGGCAACATCGGCTATTTTGCGCCGGGTTGGATTCCGCTGCGCGACTGGGATGGGCGTTTTCCGGCCAGTGTCAGCAAGGGGCAGCAGTGGAAAGGCTATGTGGCTTTTGAGCGCTTGCCCCAGGTAGCAAATCCCCGCGAGGGTTTTGTCTCGAGCGCCAACAACCGGGTGCTGCCGCACGGGGGGCCGGATATCTCCAGCTTTACCACCGAAGTCTTCCGCGCCCAGCGTATACGCGAGTTGATTCTGGCCACGCCCAGGGCCAGCCTCGAGGATATGGCCCGCTGGCAAGGGGACACCTATTCGGTGATTGCCCGGGAGATGTTGCCCGGCCTGTTGGCCCTGCAACCCCAGAGCGAGGCGGCACGGCGCCTGCAAAACGCGGTACGGGGGTGGGACTTGCGGGCGGAGTTGGATTCGGTGGGGGCTACGGCCTTTGCCTTTTACTACCGCGAGATTTCCAGGATGCTGGAAGACGAACTCGAGCTGCGCTACCCGCCGGTGCCCTACACCTTCATCAAGACCCTGCGGGAGGATGGACGCTGGTGCAAAAATGCCAGTGCGGGTATTCAGAACTGTGCCCAGTTCATGGTTCAGGCCCTGGAGAAAGCTGGAGCCGAACTCGAGCGCCGCCTCGGTGCCGACCCAGCCCAGTGGCGTTGGGAACGACTCCACCAGGCTGCCCTTAACTCCCCGTTGGCTTCCACACCGCTGATTGGAGGCCTGTTCAACCGCACCATCCCGACCCCCGGCTCGATGCACACTGTTAATGTAGCCAACTACAACCAGGAAACCTTCCTCCACACCTCGGGGGCCAGCCTGCGCACCCTTTTCGACCTCTCCAACCCCGACAACAGCCGCATCATCTACCCCATGGGCCAGTCCGCCGATGTGTTTAGTGGCCACTACGACAACCTGCTCCGGCCGTGGCGCGACAACCAAACCCTGCCCATGAGCACCCGCCCTACCGATTGGGGCCTGTCCTGGACAATTGAACTCAGGCCCTAGAGCGGTTTTCATGAACCAGCGGCCCTGTTCACCTCGGAAAAGATAGTCCAAACTGCGCCACACTTTTTGCGGTTCCTACAATTACCCTGCATGGCGTGCACCAAGATGGCAGCGTCAAGGTGAAAATCCCGATAAAGACGGAGCAGTCTGTGCGCGATGGAGGGCGCTCGAGGTATCGTAGCCTGTGCACCGCTCAGTAAGCATTCGAGCTACCGTCCATCCGGACATCGCCCACATTTGCCAGCACCGCTATCCCGACCCCCAACAGGCGATGTTCATTGAAACCTATGCCCGCTGGCTGGCCGGGGCCATGAACCGGGGCCTTTATTATGGCTACGTTGCGGAAGCGCAGGATCGGGTAGTGGCGGGTGCTGGTTTGATGCTGCTCGAGTGGGGGCCTACCCATCTCGGCGAGAGCGCATTTCGGGGCAGGGTGGTCAACGTCTTTGTCGAGCCCACCTTCCGGCGGCAGGGGCTGGCCCGTGCACTGGTGCAGCAATGCCTGGAAATGGCCCGCTCGAGGGGCATCCATCAGGTGGGCCTGAGCACCAGCGAGATGGCTCGAGGGTTCTATGAAGAACTGGGCTTTCTGCCCGCCACCAGCGAGATGATTTTGCAACTCAAGTAGTCGCAGGCTGTACCATAAAAACCATTCATGGAACCCCAGGACGCCCCCGATTTCACCCGCGCCACCACCCCCTACTGGCAAACCCTGCACCCACCCAACACTTTTGCCCAGACCCAGCCCCCGATTACCTCGCCCGATGCCCACAAGCGGCTCTACCTCGATCCCCATCTGCTTCCACGGGTGCAGGGACGCCGGGTGGTGCTGATGGACGACACCATCAGCACCGGGCAGACCATCGCGGCGGCCTTGGCGCTGGCCCAGCAGGTCGGGGCCGAGGTGTCGGCAGTGGTGTGGTGGCGATGATCCAGGGCGATCGCTGGAAGAGCCTGCTGGCGGCCCAGGTGCCCGATTGGAAAGGGGAGGTGTGCGGGGTGTTTGATTCACCGCGTCTGGTGCGGGTAGAGGAGGGGTGGGGGCTGGAGTAGGAGCGGCTTTTGGGTCGCTGTGGTTTGGGGTGCTCGAGCCCTCACCTGTTACACTGAAGCCATGCAGACCATTGCCAAACCGATTACCGCAGAAGAGTTTTGGCGGATGCCCGAAGGCGAGGGCAAGCGCGAATTGGTGCGGGGAGAGGTGAGGGAGGAAATGCCCAGCGGCTTGCACGGCGACATTGCATTGGAGATTGGCTCGAGGCTGCGCGGTTGGGCGAAGGCAGGCAAACACGGCTACACCGGGGTCGAGGCGGGCTACTTCCTGGCCGCCGATCCTGATGTGATCCGCCTGCCCGACCTGAGCTATGTCAAAGCTGAGCGCATCCCAGAGTCGGGCATTCCCGACAAGTTCTGGGAGCTTGCCCCAGACCTGGCCGTAGAGGTGGTTTCCCCCTCCGAGACCGCCGACGAAGTGCAGGAAAAAGTGACCGACTTCCTGACCGCCGGAACCCCGATGGTCTGGGTGGTTTACCCCAGGACGAAGCAGGTGGTGCTCCACACCCCGGACGGCCTTTCTCGGACGTTGAAGGGTGAGGATATGCTCGAGGCCCCCTCCCTATTACCGGGATTTTCCTGCAAGGTTTCCGAACTGTTCGGGTGAGGCTCGAGGCATCCACGCGGTACAATAGAGCTATGGTTGTTCGAGAGAACTACGGCAAGCTGGGCGAGGACGACACATTCGACCTGTCGTTCTGGCAGAGCCAGCCTGTCGAGGCGATTTTCGATGCAGCATTCGAGATGGTCAAGGACTATTTGCTCCTGAGGGAAGGCCATGCTGACCAGCCCCGACTTCAAAGAACTGTTGAGTCTTTTCAGAAAGCATAGCGTTCGTTATCTGATCGTTGGCGGTTACGCCGTGATGCGCTACACCGAGCCCCGGTTCACTAAAGACCTGGATTTGTTGGTGGCGCTGGACGAGGCCAACGCCCAGGCGGTTTTCGAGGCATTGAAGGAGTTTGGCGCACCGCTAGAGAACCTTACGCCTGCTGATTTTGCCGCTGAGGGCCACTTCTATCAGATGGGCAGACCGCCATTGCGAGTGGACGTGCTGATGTCGGTGCCTGGGGTTGTGTTTTCCGAAGCGTGGGAGAATCGGGAGACCCTCGAGGTCGCGGGCGTAGAGATGAACTTCATCGGCAAAGCCGATCTGATGAAGGCCAAAGAAGCCGCAGGACGCCCGCAGGACTTGCTCGACCTCGAGAATTTGAGGAAGTCGGAAGAGTTCGACTAGGAAGGGCTCGAGTATAGCTTGAGGGGCGTGAGCGGGCTCTGGGCTCAAAGATTACCTCAAACGGGTAGCGTGATGCTATCGGATTGGGTGGGAAAGCTCTGACTCGCCGACCCCAATATTCGCGCTTCAAGCTCGCTGAACTGTTGATTAGCCAGCTCCCTTTCGTTTGCTTCAAGAGTTAACTCAATCGCCTTTTTGAGACCCTTTGTGTCATGAGTAAAACCTTCTTGAATCTCAATACGAAGCTTCCGTTCTATCTCCGAGAGCCTGAGTCGGTTTCGGATGTCAAGTTTGATTCGTTCTACGTGGTTGGCGAGTAGTTCCCGAGCGCTTGGCTGTGTCCAGGGGGGTAAACCTCGAATGGATTGCGCTGGTTCCAGCCCAGCTCGCTCAAGACAGGCAAAACTATGGCTTGGATGGTTTGTGACTCATTGAGGCCAGTTTGTTGCCAGCGAATGAGGTCGTCGCGGATTTCTTCCAGCGCTCGATTTAGAGACATCCTCTTGATTATGAGAAACCATGAGTGTCAAGTGGGTACTTTGACTACTTCCTCGCCTCCACCCGTCCCTTCATCTCCCCAATCAACTCCCCGACCAAGAGCGTCCGTTGCTCCTTCACGTGCCGCTCGCGCACATTAACCGCGCCGGCTTCGGCTTCCTTGTCGCCTACCACCAAAATGAGCGGTATTTTTTGTAGCTCGGCGTCACGTATTTTCGCATTCATACGTTCGCTGCGGTCGTCAATCTCCACGCGGAGCTTGTTCTTGCGCATCTGGGCGGCTACCTTTTGGGCGTACTCCAGATGCCTGTCCGAAATCGGCACAATCACGGCCTGGATGGGTGAGAGCCACAGCGGGAAGTCGCCCGCGGTGTGTTCCAAATAGAACGCAAAGAAGCGGTCGAAGCTGCCCATGATGGCGCGGTGGATGCAGACCGGGGTTTCCTTCTCGCCCCGCTCGTTGGTGAACTCGAGGCCAAACCGCTCGGGCACAATAAAGTCGAGCTGGTTGGTGGCGATGGTGTCTTCCTTGCCCAGCACGCTGCGGATTTGCACGTCGAGCTTGGGGCCGTAAAAGGTGGCCTCGCCGATGCCCTCCACATACTTGGCTCCGGTTTTCTCCAAGGCCGCCCGGATGGCCGCGATGGCATCGCGCCAGTTGTCGTTTTCCTGGCCAAACTTCTCGGGGTTGTTCTCAAAGTCTGGGAGCGAGAGCCGGAACCAGTAGTCGGAGATGCCGAAGTCTTTGTACACCTCGTCGAAGAGCTGGATTACCTTGATAAACTCGTCGGCCACCTGTCCCCTCGAGCAGTAGATATGCGCGTCGTTCTGGGTAAAGCCCCGCGCCCGCGTCAGGCCTGTGAGGGTGCCCGACAGCTCGAAGCGGTAGAGGGTGCCGAACTCGTTCAGGCGCAACGGCAGGTCGCGGTAGCTCTTGGGCCGCGACTTGAAGATCATGTGGTGGTGCGGGCAGTTCATCGGCTTGAGGTAGTACTCCTCACCCTCGATCTCGATGGGTGCGTACATGTCGTCCTTGTAATAGGGCAGGTGGCCGGAGGTGTAGTAAAGCTTGGCGTTGGCGATGTGCGGGGTATAGACATAGTGGTAGCCGTGCTCCTGCTCCTTCTCGTACATGTAGTTTTCAAGTTGCCGCCGGATGAAAGCCCCTCTGGGCAGCCACAGCGGTAGCCCCTTGCCCACCTCTTCGGTAATGGTGAAGAGGTCGAGCTCGGCCCCCAGCTTGCGGTGGTCGCGGCGCTTGGCCTCTTCTTGTTGCCACAGGTAGTTCTCCAACTCTTCCTTGGTGCGGAAGGCAATGCCGTAGATGCGCTGGAGCTGGGGCCGGGAAGAATCGCCCCGCCAGTAGGCCCCGGCGATGCTGGTCAGCTTGAAGTTGGGCGGAATGCGGCCCGTGCTGGGGACGTGCGGCCCCCGGCAGAGGTCGGTGAAGCCATGCTGCTCGTCGCCTTGCTGGTAGAAGCTGAGTTCTTCGCCCACCGGCAAGTCCTGAATCAGCTCGGTCTTGTAGGGGTCTATGCCCGCGAAGCGCCTCAGGGCTTCCTCACGGCTGAGCACGAAGCGCTCCAGAGGGAGGTTCGCCGCCACAACCCTGCGCATCTTCTCTTCGATGACTGGCAAGTCCTCCTCGCGGATGGGCTCGGGGGCGTCTATGTCGTAGTAGAAGCCGTTCTCGATGACCGGCCCAATGGCCAGCTTGACCTGCTCGGGTTGAAACCCGCGCTCGGCATAGAGTTCGCGCACCGCCTGGGCCATCACGTGGGCCAGGGTGTGGCGGAAGAGTCCCACGTACTCCGGATCCCGCTCGGTCAGGATGCGCAATTCCGCCCCATCGGGCAGGGGCTTCATCAGGTCGTAGAGTTCGCCGTTGGCAATCGCGCCAATGGCGGCCTTGGCCAGACCGGGGCCAATGGCTTTGGCCGCATCGGCTGCGGTGGCACCAGGCTTTAGCTCGAGGTTTCGTCCGTCGGGAAGCACTGCGTTCATAGTCACCTCAAAAAAAACCCCGGCCCTTCAACCACGAGCCGGGAGAACCTCCATCGCCTTATGGCTAGAAGTCCCCCCCAGGTCTAGTAGTCAGCCGAGCCCACATCCTGCCTAGAAGTGTACGCCCGCGCGGTAGGGGAGTCAAATCCAGCCCAACAGGGGGTGGTACCAATGGCCTCGAGGGGAAGAATCTTAATAATCAGTAAATTGACAAAAGACTAAACCAAGTACAAATTCTTTAATAGGGCACCTCGATAAATACCAATTTCATCGCGCTTTTTTGCAGAAATTGACCTCGACCATAATTTTATATCAAGTATAAACTAGGGTAATTTGATTGAAAGCACAAACCAGTGATTTTGTCAAGAGGTTTACAACCGTAACGCGATGGGATATCGTTGCACCCAGGAGAAAAGAACATGAAAAAAGTTACTCGTCGAATCAACATCTGGAACTGGTAAATCAGCCGATTGGTCAGAAGTAGTGGTGTTACGGAGGGCGTTACGCCCTCCGCTTTTTGTTAATTTTTTACAGTGCATATACCAGTTCTGTCTATGACTGACCCAAAAGGCCATATAAGAGACCCTCGGACGCGCCCCAGGCTTAGTCGCTTACGCAATCCTGGTGCAAAGCACTTGGTGCAAGCACTTGGTGCAAGCACTAGCTAAGCCGGAACCTATTGCGGTTCCCTCTATTTTTGCCGCTAGGACTAGAGGCAAAATAGCGAAAACCGCGATATTGGATTCATATTTTCATACGCCGCCGCTTGCTGGAGGAAAAACAACAAGGTATCTGTAGCTTTTGGCCAAACCGCCCGCCTACAAAAACCCGATTCCGATCAGCCCTGTAGGGGCTCTGGCAGATCTTTCAGGCTGCGAATGGGCGAGAAGAACAGCCAGGTGAAGGAGAGCATGGCAATCAGCCCGGCAATCAGGGTGGCCTCGCGAATGCCCAGCCACTCGGCCAGCAGCCCACCCAGAATGCCGCCCAGTGACCCCACCCCGATGCCCACAAACTGGCTGGTTCCACCGACCCGCCCCAGCAGGTGTTTGGGGGTTCGGGCCTGGCGGATGCTCACTGCATTCACGTTGCGCACCACCGTGGAAACAGCTTTGATAAACAGGATCAAGCTGACCAGGATGGCCGCCGCGATGGGCGATGCCACCACCAGCGCAAACGCCACCCCGGTAAGAGAGGAAATTAATTGCATTCGGATAACAATTCCCCCGATACCCAGCCAGTTGGTGAACCGCGCGGCAGTAAGGGCACCTACGAGTGCTCCTAACCCTACCAAGCCAAAGATAATGCCAATCCAGGCCGGAGGGATTTCCAGCACCCGGTTAAGGAACAGAACCTGAAGGGCCGCCAGCATACCGATATGCAGGTTAAAGGTTGCGCTGGACAGCACCAGCGCCCGCAGATAGGGGTCGGAAAAGACCAGCCGCAGGCCCTCGCCAATCTCGCTAAAGATGAGTTTGGGACCATGCACCTTCCTGGTCTCATCGCTGGGAATGCGATTAATCAGAAAGGCCGAAAACCAGTACAGCACGGCATTTAGCAGGATGGTGATGGGTGCGCCGATGGATTGCACCAGGAGGCCAGCCACCCCCGGGCCCGCGACGGTAGCAACCTGGCGGCTACTCTCGAGCTGGCTATTGGCCGCAACAAGCTGCTCTCGTTCGGTGATGCTGGGTACAAAAGCGTTTACCGAAAGATCGAAGAACACCCGTAGCATTCCATACCCAAAAGCCACCACCCACAACCACTCGATGCTGAGCCAGCCCCACAATTGGGCTACCGGAATGCTCAGAAGCAGCAAACCCCGGCCATAATTGGCCCAGGTCATGATGCGCTTGGGGGAACCCTGGTCAATCCATACCCCGGCAAACAACGTGATGACCAGCCACGGCAGTGTTTGCAAAGTTGCCAGCAAACCCATTTGGGCGGGGGTTGCGTTCAGGGTGACGGCAGCCAATAGCGGCAGTGCCACCTCCAACACCACGGCCCCCAAAGTGACGCTGCTCTGTCCCCACAATAGGTTGCGAAATTGGATGGGAATGCCTTTGATAGGTTCCATTGTGACCCCAAAATCATATGTCAAACCAGGGCTTTGTCCAAGGGACGCCTTCGATGGGAGATAGCGCTTATCGCGGCTCCCTTGACGCACCACCCCAAACCCCAGTCAGTCCGAAGGCAGTCCCGGTGGCCGACCTGTTGTGGGAAATGTAGTGAGGAGTTATGAGGCTTGCAGGGTAAATAAATCGGTCCGACCCAGCCCTTAGCGAGGCTGTACACGCTCGAGCAACTTCAAACGGCGACCTGAATACAAGGCCCAGGCATAGCAGATGGTAGCCACCACCATCGGCCCGATATAACCCACCCGGTCGGCCAGCAATCCCCCCAGCACCGGTGAAAAGGCCAACAATCCCACGATGGTGTTGGACAGGCCGATGTACGAACTACGGGCATCGGTGGGGGCCAGGTTGACCAGATAGGTTGCGGTGCCTACGCCGATGGATGAAAGGTAGGCCCCTTGCAACACAAACACCATCCAGAAAGCCGAATGGGGCAGCAACAGGGCCAGGACGGGGGCGATGGTGCCCAGGGCTGCGCCGATCAGGATCAGGCTGCGTGAGCCGTAGCGCCTTGAAATTCGCACCCACAGGAGGTTTGAAAGCACCGATGAAAAAGTGTAGACCATCAGATAAATCCCAATCTCGCCCTTGTGGCCCAGAACCCGCACCGCATAGGCTGCATAGAAAGGTTCGACCATACTGGCGATTGCCAGTAAGATACGCACCCGTAGAAAGCGGCGAAAATAAAAGTCGCGGAAAGGCAAGCTGAGCGAGATGCGCTCGGTGCGGATCTGTTTGTCAGGGGGTTCGTCTATCAGGCCGAAGGCATGCCAACCATAAGCAAAGGCCAGGGTACCCAAGGCGAACAAGATCGCATACGGATAGGGGAACGCCAGCGGCAATTCCAGAATGAACCGCACCAGGAAGCCGGCCAGAAAAGCCAGCCCACCCCCCACCAGGCTGCGCGCAGAGAACAGCCCACTGCGGCGTTCCATCGGGATGGTTTTGCCGATGGCCTCCCAGAAGGGGAGGCTGGAAAATCCAGTAAAGAAGCCGTTGAGCGCCAGCCCAATGGCAAATACCCAGAGCAATAGGTCGGGGCGATGGCCCAGCACAAATCCCCCCGCCGCGACAATGCTCAGGCTGGCTACCCGTAGCAGGGCCATCCGCCGGTACAGGTCTACCTTGACCGGTAGGCGAGCCACATAGGGGGCGATAAAAACCTGGGGAACCATCGAGCCAGCGTTGAGCAGGGCCGGCAACAGCCCAATCACCCAGTTGGCAGCCCCCAGCTTGGCGGCGAAGGAAGCCAGTACGATGGAGCCATTAAAAAAAGCGTCGCCCAGCAGCACGAACCAGCCATTGAGCATTGCAAAACGGTAATTGCGGTCTCGGAGGTCTAGAATACCGGGCGTGTCTGTCTTGGTCATTCCTACGCTGGGCCCCTTTCATATACTGCACCCGCGCTACAACGGGGTGACGGTGGCAGAGCTAGCAAAAGCACACCAGCCCGGGAAAATATTCCTGGCATCTTATGGCCCCGAAGAACTGGTGGCCAAAAGCTGGCGCGACCAGAACGATATCTCATTGTTCCATGTTTTGCCCTGGGCTGAAAGTGCAAATGTGGCGGTGGAAGCCCTGGATGCCCAGGCACACCTCAAAGCAGAGGCCGAGCAATTCCGCCAGGCACTGGGGCAGTACCCCAAAGGTCAGCAGGCCCTGGGCCAGGTGCAGGCCTTGGAAGAAAGCCTGAAGCGGTTCCTCGGCAGCCCTCGCACCCCGGAAGACTTCGCCCAGGAATCGGTGGTGCAGGTTTTGCGGGCCTACCACCAGGGCTATGTGCAGGCTTTTGGCGAAGGGCCCGCTACCGGCTTCCGGCACATGCGTATGCAGCGGGTGGCCGAGCGCTTGAGCTTTAGCCAGGGACAACGGGTGGTGTTGGTGGACTTGCTCGAGTACCCCGTATTGCTCGAGTGCTTACCCCCAGGGTTGGGCCAGTTGCCAGGTGCCCACACTCCCTCCGAGCCGGAGCGCCAGCGCAGCGTGCTGGATCGAGCCTGGCAACTGGGCGAATCGGATGACTGGGCCATTTTGTTGCAGCAATTGCAAGAAGTGGAAGGCCCCGAAGCCATGTACTGTGCGGCGCAAATCTACCTGGCAGCCGGACAAGCCGAGGATGCTTTTGAACTGCTGGAGCAGTTGGTGCACAGCGATTTCCAGTATCCCGAATACCTGCCCGGCTACACCCTGGCCCGGTATGGGCAGTTGGCTGACTTGATGGGACAGCGCGACAAAGCACTACGCGCCTACAAGGCGGTGCTGGGGCTTTCCTGGGTTCCCCAAGAGGCCAAAGAAATTGCCCTGGCTGGGCTGCAAACCCCCTTTCAGCCTGGTCGGGTTTGAGCTTTATGGTAAGCCGCGCAGTGTATTTGCTATGGCTGTTTTATCTGGCAGCGGCGGCAGGAACCCTGTTGTGGCTGATTCCTTGCCAGGTGGGCTTTTGTGGGGAAGCGGGCTTTCTCGAGCAAATTGGCGCAGGTACGGGGTTGCTGATATTTGCCATCGTGCTGATGCGCTGGCTCTATCGGGAAGCCCCTTCGCTTTTCCGGCGGCCTGGCCTGCGGGAGCTGCTGGGATTGCCCAGATGGCTTTCGTTTTGACGATCTGTGCATCACCTATCCCAGACTACGCAACACCTTGGGCGACCAGAAACCCACCAGCTTCATGCTGCCGGGTTTGGCGGTGCCCTCCAGCAGCGCCACCCCGCCTTTTTTGAAGGGGAATTGCCCACCTTCCATCCGCCCCATCAGCAGCCAGGCGCACAGATCACTCAGCCAGGGCTCGTGCCCCACCAGTGCTACCGACTGGCCCGTGATGGCCTTCAACAACTGGGGGCTGGGGTCTTCGGCCAGATGGGGGGTGACGATGGTTTCACCGTTGAGCAAAGGAACCAGCAGTTCAGCCGTCTGCACCGCCCGCAGCTTGGGGCTGTGATAAAGGTGATCGAGTGCGATCTCCAACTGCTTGAGCCCCCGCACCACCCCTTTGAATTTCTCGATGCCCTCGGGCGAAAGAGGACGGGCGTCGTCGGACTGGCCCGGCTCGGCCTCGAGGGCGATGGCATGACGGATCAGGTAAAGCTGCACAGCGTTCCCTACGGCTTCCATTCTACCAGCAGCTCGAGCCCGAAGGCTTGCTGGAACAACCCGGCCTGTTTGCCGGTCTCGGAGATTTCCACCCAGGGCTCTTCTTCGGCCCGCAGGGTCAGGCGCACCTGTTTGCTACCGATGGCTATCTCCAGACCCTCTACCCGCCCGGCCCGGCTGCGCTCGAGATATTCGCTGATGCGCAAGATGGTGGCCAGCCGCAACAGGCGCTTGTTGTCGCCGTCTTGCAACACCGACCTGTACATCCCAGGGCGGGGTTCGCCCTTGCGGTGGTAGCGCACCAGCAGCCCCAGCAAAACCTGCTCGCGGTGGGTTAGGCCGGGGATGGCCGCGCTCATGACCAGGTATTCGCCGTGCTTGTGGTGGTCGTAGTAGCCCACGCTCATACCGATATCGTGCAGCAGGGCCGCCTCGTCCAGCAGCTGCTCCTCGGCCTTGCCATAGCCGTGCAGTGGCTCCAGAAGGCGAAACAACAAGCGGCAGAAGTTGCGTACCCTGGCGGTGTGGCCGTAGTCCTGTGGATAGCGGGCAAAGAGGTTGCGTACAAAGAAACCGCGCACATCGCCCAGCAGATGAGGTGCAGGCAGAAATTCGCGGTAGAAAGCTCCTTCGCGTACCCCCTGCCCCGAAATCCAAAGGCCCTCCAGCCCTCCCTCACGCAGAACAGTGCGATACACCAAACCGCCCGCCGCGATCACATCGGCACGGTCGGCCTGCAGGCCCTCGATCTCCCGCCGCTCCTCGGTGCTGCGCTGCGCCAGCCCACCCACCAGCTCTTCCAGATCGGCCCGGCTCAGGAAATAGCCGTGCACCAGATCGAGCGGGTAGCCCTTTTTCTTTTGCACCAGCTTGGCCAGGTTGCGCACAGTGCCGCCCATGGCCACCAGCGGCAGGGGGTTTTCGCGCACCTGGGCCAGCACTTCTTTCATCTCGCGGCGCACGAAGCGCTCGAGGTCTTCCACCTCACCCTTTTTGGGTGGGTTCGACTTGAGAAACATCTCGGTCAGGCGCACCGCGCCCAGCGGATAGGCCCGCCCAGACTGGTACTGGCGGGCCTGCATCCGCGAGAGCTGCGCACTGCCACCGCCCAGATCCATCACCCAGGCCTCGTCGAAGGTGAAGGAGTTCGCCACCGCCAGCACCCCATAGCGGGCCTCGTCTTCCCCGGAAAGCACCTGTACCCCCAGCCCCAGCTTGCGCACCTCGCGCATGAATTCTGCGCCATTCTCGGCGTCGCGACTGGCACTGGTGGCAATCACCCGCATCTCGTCTAAGTCGGTGGCCTGGGCAAAATCGGCATAGAGCTTGAGGGCCGATAAAGCCCTTTGCATTCCATTTTTGGTCAGGCGGCCCTGGGTGGCCAGCCCCTCGCCCAGCCGCACGGTCTCGCGAATCTCGTCCACCAGCCGGAATTGCTTTCCCGGTTCGTAGACATACACCACCAGCCGTGCGGTTCCCGATCCCAGATCCACGATGCCTAGACGTTGCACCGCCCCATCGTAGAGCCTTAGCGTCATCGGCTCAAGTTCTGTCAGGGCTTGGGTCATGCCTGTAGTGTCGTGCTGATAGGTCAAGGGGGCGTCAGGTGGGGCAGAGGGTAGAGAGCGGTAGGGATGGGTGGTCGGCGACTTTGCCAGAAGTCCGATGTCGGGTGGTGGGCGTTCTAGATTATGGGGCGGTTCTTTGCTCCCCCTCACCCCTCGCCTTTTTGTCCCTCCCTCCGAACGATAAACTCAGGCCAAGGTGAAAAAAACCAAGAAGAAAGCCTTACCGTCCCCTGACAAAGCCCGCCAAGACTTGGAGGCGATGCCCAATAAAGTCAAAGCGCCGCGCCATGCTGCTACCCACATTACCCAGGAGGCCAGTTGGCTTTCCTTCAATCGCAGGGTCTTGGAGCAGACCCGACGGCCCGATTTTCCTCTGCTGGAGCGGCTGCGCTTTCTTTCCATCTGGGCCTCCAACATGGATGAGTTTTACGCAGCGCGAATTTCGCGGGCTTTTGCCGAGGAGCGGGGCAGCACCAGCTATCAGTCCTTGATGAACGAAGCCCAGGATCAGACCGAGGAAGCCAGCCGGCTCTATCTGGAATTTCTCAAGGCACTGGAAGGGCTGGGCATCCACATCCTGGAGCCTTCCCAGCTCACCAAGGCCGAGAAGCAATACTTCGGGGCCTATCTGGCCGAGGAAGTGGCCCCCCTGACCGACCTGATCCGGCCCGAAGCCCTGCCCGAACTGGCCAGCCAGGCGCTCTATTTTGCTTCGGGTGAGGGGCTGTTGCAGCACCTGATCCGGCTACCCGAGAGTATGCCCAGGCTGCTGGAAGTGCCGGGGCGTGCAGGGGGTTTTGTGCGGCTGGGAGCGCTGGTGCGGATGCGCAGCGACCTGTTTTTACCCGGCAACCAGAAGCATCCCCTCTTTGAGTTCCGCTTTGTGCGGCTGGCCCAGCTGGCCCGCTCCCGCGCCGACTGGGACGAGCTGCCCGAGGCCCTCGAGACCCGCCTGGATGGCAAGGTGAGCCACCTCGAGCTAGAAGAAGACTTTCCCACCCTGTGGGCCGAGACCATCCGCATTGCCCTGGGCTTGGAACCCCAGGAAGTCTTCCAACTGCCTCCCCCGCTGGACTTGAGTTTTGTCTCGACCATTGTCTCGAGCGGGCCAGCCACCGAGAAATTCAAACCCATCGTCCCCCAGAAACCCAAGGGCTTCGCCAAAGACCCCTTCGCCTACCTGAACCGCCGCGACCTGGTGCTCTACCACCCTTTCGAGGATTACGGCGCGGTCGAAACCTTTGCGCTCACCGCCGCACAAGACCCCAAGGTGGAGGCCCTGCGGGCCACCCTCTACCGCATCGGCCAGGAGAACGGTATCGCCCAGGCCCTGATCCAGGCCGCCAAGGCCGGGAAGGACGTGGCGGTCTTGCTGGAAGGCCGGGCCCGCTTCGACGAACTGGCCAACCTCGAGTGGAGCCTGCGTTTCGCCGGGGCCGGGGTGCGGGTGCTGCCCCTGCCCAGCAAAAAAGTGCATGCCAAGGCTCTTTTTGTGCGCCGGGCCGGACAGGCCTACGTGCACCTGGGCACCGGCAACTACAACCCCATCAATGGGCGGCTCTACACCGACCTTTCGCTCTTTACCGCCAACCCGCTCCTCACTGCCGATGTGCAGACCTTTTTCGCTGCCCTGGAAAGCCGCCACAGCCCGGCCCTGCCCACCCTGCGCACCGCCAGCGCCATCCGCGAGGTGTTGTTGGAGGGCATCCAGGGCGAGGCCCACAAAAAGGGCCAGATCATCCTGAAGTTCAACCACCTCACCGACCCCGCCATCCTGACCGCGCTGGAAGAGGCCCTCAACCGGGGAGCCAAGCTGCACCTGATTGCCCGCAGCACCCTCACCACCCTGTGGGACGGGGTAGAGGTCAAGAGCGTTGTGGGTCGCTTCCTCGAGCACGCCCGCATCGCCGCTTTCAAAAACAACGGCAAGTGGCGGGTCTGGGCCGGCAGCGCCGACGCCATGCCGCGCAACCTCGACCGCCGCTACGAGCTGTTTTTCCCCATTCTGGACGCACGTGCCAAGCGCAAGGTGCTGGAGATTTTGCAGGCCCAGATTGCCGACGACCGCAACAGCTTTATCCTTACGCCCGGCGGGCAGGAGCGGCGCTGGGGGGGGAAGCGGGACGGGCAGAAGCTGGGCTAAGAAATACCGCCGAAAAACGCTATCGGGATTGGACTCCTGGCGGACCAATGGGGGAGCGGTGTGCTTGATCGAAAACCTGGATTGGGTATTGTTGTAAGTGAATATGGCGGGTGTAAATTCCAAATCCAACGACTCCACCCTCGGGCTCGAGGCTACGCGCTGGGCTGCCGCCGACAAGCTGCGCGGCCACATGGACGCCGCCGAGTATAAGCACGTGGTGCTGGGCTTGATCTTCCTCAAGTACATTTCCGACGCCTTTGACGAACGCTACGAGCAGGTGCGGGCCGAGTACGGCCCCGAAGCTGCCGAAGACCGCGACGAGTACACCGCCGAGGGCATATTCTGGGTGCCCAAGGAAGACCGCTGGGCCGACCTCAAGGCCAACGCCAAGCAACCCGACATCGGCAGCCGGATCGACAGGGCAATGGAGGCTTTGGAGCGCGAGAACAAAACCCTCAAGGACGTGCTGCCCAAGGGCTTCGCCCGCCCTACGCTAAACAAAGAGGTTCTGGGCGGGCTGATAGACCAGTTCTCCAACCTGGGCCTGGGCAGCGCCGACCACCGCTCCAAGGACGTGCTGGGGCGGGTCTACGAGTACTTCCTGTCGCGCTTCGCCAGCGCCGAGGGCAAGCTGGGCGGCGAGTTCTACACCCCGCAGTCGGTGGTGCGGGTGATCGTGGAGATGCTGGCTCCCTACCGGGGCCGCATCTACGACCCCTGCTGCGGCTCGGGCGGGATGTTCGTGAACTCGGAGAAGTTCGTGGAGGCCCACGGCGGTAGGCTCGGCGACATCAGCGTGTTTGGGCAGGAGAGCAACCCCACTACCTGGCGGCTCGCCAAAATGAACCTTGCCATCCGGGGCATCGAGGCCAACCCGGGGCCGCACAACGCCGACACCTTCCACCACAACCTGCACCCCGATCTGCGGGCCGACTACATCCTCGCCAACCCGCCTTCAACATCAGCGACTGGGGCGGCGAGCGGCTGCGCCAGGACGGACGCTGGCAGTACGGCACCCCGCCCGTGGGCAACGCCAACTACGCCTGGGTGCAGCACATGCTCTACCACCTGGCCCCCAACGGGGTGGCAGGCTTTGTGCTGGCCAACGGCTCCCTGAGCAGCAACACCAGCGGCGAGGGCGAGATTCGCAAGGCGATCATCGAGGCCGACCTGGTGGACTGCATTGTGGCCCTGCCTGGACAACTGTTCTACACCACCCAAATCCCGGTAAGCCTGTGGTTATTGCCACGAACAAGCGCAACGGGCGCGGCATGGAGGGTAAACCCCTGCGCGACCGCAGCCACCAGACCCTGTTGATTGATGCCCGCAAGCTGGGCTATATGGAAACCAGGGTCAACCGCAACCTTACGCCAGAAGAGATTGGGCGCATAGCCAGCACCTACCACAACAGGCGGGGCGACGGCGACGGAACCTATGAAGACGTTGCTGGCTTCTGTAAGAGCGCAACCACTGAGGAAATCCAGGGCCACGGCTTCGTGCTCACACCGGGGCGCTACGTGGGGGCCGAAGCAGTGGAGGACGACGGCGAACCCTTCGCCGAGAAGATGACCCGGCTGACCAAGACGCTGGAAGAACAGTTTGCCGAGGGAGAAAAAGCTACAGGCCCAAATCCGAGCAAACCTGCGGAAGCTGGGCTAAGGGGAGTAAGTCTTATTAAGCGATAATGTCATATGATTTAATAAGCAAAGATATTATTCAACGATCCCTAAATGAGGAGCAACCCAACCATGCAGCGCGGAATTACAGGCCGATACGAAACCACAACTACCACAGGGGAATCGGTAAAGGCCTTTATACCCTATCCGTTACCTCCTAACCCACCGCTTGAACTATCGCCCCAGCGGCAGCACCTTCTGGAGCGGGCACACCTTGCCCTTGGGCGCTTGGATAGTATCTCGCTACTTCTGCCCGATCCCAAATTTGTGTGTTTGCCCTTGCGTTTGGTTCCGGGAACCCTTAAACTTAACATACAACTCCCCGGCTACGGGCCGGTTAGGCAGCCCAAGTGGCTGCCTGTTGTTTTTCCAAATCGGCTATAATTTCGCCCACGACATGGCCAAACGCAGCATCATCTATATTGATGGCTTCAACCTCTACTACGGTGCTCTACGCGGCAGCCCCGACAAGTGGCTCGATGTACAGAAGTTGTTCAGTCTGATTCGCCAAGACGATAACATTCGGCGCATCCGTTATTTCACCGCTCGTACCAACAGCACTGACCAAGACACCTACCAGGCTCTGAAAACCCTACGCCTAGTGACCGTAGAGTTCGGTCTGTTCAAATCTATGACCATCAAGTGCCGCGTAAGCGGGTGTGGGCACACCGGGCCAAAGGAGTTTAGGGCTAAGGAGGAGAAAGGAACAGATGTCAACATCGCCCTGCGGATGCTGGACGATGCCTATCAAGGGTTGTGCGATCGGATGGTTCTGGTATCTGGCGATTCTGATCTGGTGCCCACCGTTAGACTGGTTAAGCAGCGTTTTCCCAAGATAAAGGTAACGGTTTACGTTCCCGCTCGAGACAAGGTGCGGGGCGCGGCTAGGGAACTGCGCGGGGCCGCAGACAAACACCTAACCTTGCCGCTCAATCTACTACCCAGATCGCAGTTTGCCTCGTCGCTGACGAAATCAGACGGCAGCCTGATTCATAAGCCCACGAGCTGGTAGCTGGGCGCACTGCCCAAAACGACCAGCTTTTTTCGTGCCTGCCTAAAGATTAAGCAATGAGTGCCTTCAACGAGAACACCGTCGAACAAGCCGCTCTCGAGGCCATTGCCAAAGCCCTGTTCAAAAGCTGGTTCGTGGACTTCGACCCCGTGCGGGCCAAGGCGGAGGGCAGGCAGCCCGAGGGCATGGACGCACAGACGGCGGCGCTTTTCCCCGATGGGTTTGAGGACTCGGAGTTGGGGATGGTGCCTCGAGGGTGGAAAGTAGAAACAATAAAGGGTGGGTTCAATCTAACAATGGGGCAGTCGCCTCCAGGAGAAAGCTATTACGAAGCTGGTGAAGGACTGCCCTTCTATCAAGGTAAAACTGACTTCGGTTTTCGATTCCCAACTCGTCGGGCGTTTTGCACGTCTCCAACACGACTCGCTAACGCAACGATACGCTTGTCAGTGTTCGTGCTCCCGTGGGCGCGTTGAACATCGCTAATGAAACGTGCGCCGTGGGGCGTGGGGTAGCAGCTACTCGCCACAAATCAGGCAGCCGTTCCTTCACTTACTACTTGATGCACACACTCTCGCATGAGTTTGCAAAATATGACGGCGAGGGGACTGTTTTTGGTTCAATCAACAAGGCGGCATTTGAAGCAATCACATTCATTTCCCCAACATCAGATTTAGTTACTGAGTTCGAGAGTTTGGCCTACTCACTTGACCAACAAATTGAACGCAACGAACTCGAGTCCCGCACCCTTGCCGCCCTGCGCGACTCGCTTTTGCCCAAGCTGCTCTCGGGGGAGTTGGGGGTGCTCGAGGCTGAGGAGCTTGTCTCGGGGGCAGTTTAGGTATATGTACAAACAAGCGACATTCTCATTTGGTGTGTACAATATGAGTTACTTTTTTGACATATACTAGGCTTTACGTCATATAGCCGAACATTGCCTTACAACGATTTACCCCTGCTCCAGCGTGCCCCAGACCGCGCTGGACGAGGCGGTGCGGCGAATTTCCACCCCCGAGCACACCAACCCCATGTAAAACAACCGGGCGTTCCACCGAATGCTAGTGGATGGCCTCGAGGTCGAGACGCTCGAAAACGGCCAGCAGACCGGGCGCAGGGTGCAACTGGTGGACTACGCCAACCCCGAGAACAACAACTGGCTGACGGTTAATCAGTTCACGGTGCAGGACGGCCCGGTGGAGCGCCGCCCGGACGTGCTGATTTTCATCAACGGGCTGCCCGTCGCCATCTTCGAGCTAAAAAACCTCAAGGACG
>JBBIUP010000028.1:0-25281 GCA_037440185.1 Meiothermus sp.
GGGCCAGCGTAGCGGGACTCTCGGCTCCAGAGTTGAGCGCTGCCGAACTGGCTTTAGGGCAGCAAGGCATTTTCCAGGCGGGGGAATTGGCCCACCCGCTCTACCAGGAAGTCACCCTGCGCAGCCTCATGCCCCCGCAACGCCGGGCATATGCCCAAAGGGCGCTCGAGGCCCTGGCCGATCAACCGCTGGCAGCTGTGCGCTACATCGAGGATGCTGGATTGGAAACCGGCGAAATTCTCACCCGCTTGAAAAGTGCTGCCGAAGCAGCTCAGCAGCAAGGTGATGAGCTACAAGCCGCACGGTTGTGGGCCAGGGCAGCCGCTCATGCACCCGCACCCCAGCGCAGCGAGCTGGCCTTCACGGCGGCCAGGGTGTTGGAAAAATCCGACCGCCCCGAAAGCATGCGGCTGTTGCGGCTGGTGCTGGAAGACCAGCCCGATCACCTCGAAGCGCTCTACCTGCTGGCGGGCTGCTACGCCGACCTAGGCGAGTCTCGCGAGGTCGAGCGACTGCTTGAGCGCTTCTCTGATGATGAGAAAGTCCAGTTGGATTGGGTCAAACGTCGGATTGCCCTACAATTTGCTTTGGGCGACTACAAGGGCGTATTGGAACATTGGAAAGCCCATCCAGCACTGCACAACAATCCCGATCCCACACTGGCATACAACATAGGCTTTGCCCATACGTTGCAAGGCGACCACGCTGCAGCCGAGGCCATCGCCAGAACCGCCTTGAACCAACCCCATTGCTCACTATTGGATCAGGCACGGCTGCTGACGGTTTGCGGGCTAGCGCGTTTCTACCAGGATGATCTCGAGACTGCCCTCTCCAACTTCAATCGGGCTGTAGAGGCCGCTCGCAGCGCAGGTAAACCGGCTTATACTGCCTCCACCCTACACAACCGGGCCATGGTACTCGAGGAGCTCAGCCGCGAAGCCGAGATGCTAGCCGATACCGAGGAAGCCCTGCGTCTGTATGCCGAAGCTGGAATCAGCCGCCACTACGCCAGCACCCTGACCAAAAAAGCCCGCATCCTACACGAAATGGGTGAGTACGAGCGAGCCCACGAAGCATTTCGCGAGAGCCGCGATATCCTGCTACAAAGCGATGCCTCGAGTTTCCTGATCACCTGTGAAACCCAGCTCAGCAACCTCTATCTCGACTGGCAGCCTACCTATGGTAATACCCTAGCCCTCAAACATGTTGAAAATGCTGTGAGGCTGGCCCGTCCTTTTGGCGGCAGCAAATTATTCATAGCCCTGTGCCAGCAATCCAGGGTCGAAACCTGTTTAGGCCGGGCGGCACGGGGGCTGGAAATAGCTGAGGAATGCCTGAAGATGGCTCGGGGGTTTGGGCTCAAACAACCTCAATACCAGGCCCTGACTGCTAGGGGACTGGCCCTGGCCGATCTAGGCCAGGTCGAAGCAGCCAGAGCTTGCCTGCAGGAAGCCTATCAACTGGCCTTGGGTTCGGATTGGCAGGTGTATGCCGAACGCATCGGCCTCGAGCTCGATCGCATCACCACCAACCTAGACAGCGCCCAGGCCCGCTTGCGCTGGTTCGAGGAGCACGGCCTGCTGAACGGAGCCTACCTAGCCCGCCGCTACTTCCCTCAACTGGATCGGCGCTCGACCTCCAGCGATCCCCAGCCTGTGGACGATCCCCTATCGGGACGGACTGCGCCCATACACCACAAAGCCCTTCCTCGCCTGGAAGTGCTTGGCCCCATGCAACTGACGCTGGAGGACAAAAGCGATCCCGTGCGCGGGCAAAAACGCAAGGAGTTGCTGGCAGTGCTGCTCGAGGCCCGCATTGCCGGTCGTAGCGAAGTGCCCACCCTAGAACTTCTCGAGCGGCTCTACCCTGGCGTACCCGATCAGGAAGCTGGGGATGCCCTCAAGCAAGCTGTCTTCAAGACCCGCGCCAGTCTAGGCCAGGGCCTCATCACCACCACTGCTGGAGGCTACGCGCTGGGGGCTGTAGAGAGTGATGTAGAGGTATTCCTCAAAACTCAACCAACCCACCTGTGGCGCGGAGCGTATCTGCAGGACGTGGGTCTGGAAGCCGACGAAACCGTGCGAGGCGCAATCCACCATGCCCTGCGCGGCAGCATCCAGACCCTGCTGGATACCCACCCCCTCGAGGCCGCCCGGCTGGGGCGCATCCTGCTCGAGGCTGAACCCTACGATCAGGAGGCTTTACGGATTGTATTGAAGGCTTTACGTCTTATGAAAAACCACAAAGGCTTAAATCGCCTTTACGAACAGACCAAAGAGTTAATGCTTGAGGTAGGGGAACAGTTACCGAAGCACTGGAAAGAATGGCTTTAGAAACACGATAAACTCAAGGTGCACAGCAGGAGGTTGAATACGATACCGGTTTTAAGGTGCCCAGAGGATAGCTGAGTACACCGGACGGGCCTATCGCCAGGTGCTGCGGGACTTGGATCGCTGGGAGGGCTGAAAAGTTTGGCCGACGGCACAGCCCCGGGCAAGCCCAGCCCCATCGGTGTAGAGCAGCAGGCTTGGCTAAAGGAGAAGCTCGCTGAAGAGCGTATCTGGATAGCCGGGGCCTTGGCCGAGGCTTTGAGCCAGCACTTCGGCCTCCCGGCCAGTCGGGAGAGCGGCCTCCCACAAGAGCTTGCTCCAAATACCCAGTACAACGGTTTGGGTGGTACCGGGTACATCCCGCTGCACACCATGCAACGGGATGGTGGGAACCGCGACGGGGGCGCGTTTGGCGCCACTCACGCGCAGAGTTGGTATTAGGCTGGGTGGTCAAATCTGAAACCGCCCGCGTATACAGTGCTCGACTCCCGCTTTCTGCTAGTAGAGCTTTACATTATCTGCGCCAGCCTTTATCATATTTTCTTGCAATGGCAAACGGGCCTGCGCTAGGGGTGAGCATAGCCAACAAACATTGGGTGTTTGTCAGTGGTTGTGAGCGCTACCCACCTGCGCTACACTAATACTCCATAGGAGGCTCAAACATGGGTATTCTTGACCGCCTTTCCCGTCTGATTCGTGCCAACATCAACGATCTCATCAAGCGTGCCGAAGACCCCGAAAAAATCATCGAGCAAGCATTGGAAGACATGCGGGCCACCCTGCGCGACGCCCGAATGGAAGTGGCTGAGGCCATGGCCGAGCTAAAGAAACTCGAGCGCGACCAGCAAAATTACGCCGAACAGGTGCGGGCCTGGGAACTCAAAGCCGCCGATGCGCTCAAGAGTGAACGCGAAGACCTGGCTCGCGAAGCCCTCAAGCGCAAACAGCAGGCCCATGCGCTGGCCGATGGCTTTGCCCAGCAAGTGGCCCAACAACAAGACATGGTCAACCAACTGACCACCCAGCTCAAGGCTCTGGAAGGCAAAATTCAAGAATCCGAGGCCAAGAAAGCCCTGCTGATTGCCCGCAAGAAAGGCGTGGAAGCCGCCGAAACCGTGCGCAAGTTCGAGTCCAAGGTGGATACCCACAGCGCGGTCGCAGCCTTCGAAGATATGGAACGCCGCATCGAGGCCATAGAAGATAAACACGCGGCTCTTTCCGAAATGGACAAAAACAACATCGAGAAGGAGCTTGATAGCCTGGGCAGCAGCAAAGAGGTGGAAGACGACCTGGCCCGCCTTAAGCGTGATCTGGGGATGGCGTAGGGCGTCTCACGTCGCCAATAGCGGATAGTTGAAAGCAGGCAGAACCCCCGAGTAAATCGGGGGTTATTGCTTTTTGGACTGGCTGAAGTTGTGGGTGGTGGCTTCGGCCTAGGCTAGAGCCAATCCTGCATTGGGCGAGAGTCCGAGGGGCTCGTAGCCCAGGCTGTGCGCCACACTGTCGCCGCCTGGCGTCACCAGCAGGGTGGGGTAGTTGAAACCATGTTGGTTCAAGAAGGCGTGAAAAAAATCTTGTCGCGCAGATCAAGGCATCCCATTTCCAAGTGATTGCCGGTCAGCGTATCACAAAAAAACACACCGCAACCACTTAGCAGTATCCTGAAAGCAAGATGGCAGGCATTGCCTTGGCGGAGTTGATGTTGCTTCTGCTGGTGGTGGGGCTTCTGGTCTGGGCTTTTGGCGCAGGCCGTAACTTGCCGCGGATCCAACGTGAACAGGCCCAACGGCTGGATCTGTCCCTGGCTGAAATCCAGCAGCAGGGTGAGGGGCTGCCCCATTTGCGCGAGCCGCTCAAACAGGTGCGGCAGTATGGGCGGGATTTGCGCAAATTGCTGCCGCAACTGGCCGAACTCGAGCGCTTTCTGGCCAAACCCAACACCGAAGGCCCCACCAGGGATCGCCTGCTGGCGCGCCACCACGAACTAAACCAAAACTTCCAGCGTGGCGTGGAGTACCTCGAGCGCCTGGCAGCCGAGCTGGTGCTGGTCTCGGGTACCGAGGAACCCCCAGCCCTGGCTGAGCTGCCGCAGTTCTTAATCGAATTGCGCGAGGTTTTACATCCGCCCACCCCCCATCAAGGGTAAATTGGGGCGATGCTACGAATCTTTGTGCCCGCTTTACTATTGCTGGTGGCTTGTGCGCCGCGCCCCACCGAACCCCAGACCAACACCGCCATCATCCAGGGGCAGGTGGGTTTCTACCCCTCGCAGCCAGGACTGGACTGGGTGTACCTCCCGCCACGGGCTTCCATTGGAGATCCTCCGGTGCGCCTCTCAATCATTGGGCCGACCACCTTTGAAGGCCAGTCGGTCATTCGTTATCGGCTGAGTGGGCGGGGTTTGGAACGCTCCTACTACCGCCAGGTGGATGCCAGCGGCGTACGGCTTCTGGGTATCGAGGACTTTGACCGACTCCAGGTAGCCCGCTACACCCCGGCCATCCAGGAATATCCGCCCCAGGCCAGCCTTGCAATAGGTGCGCGCTGGGGCGGACAGACCCGCGAAGTCATCGAGTTGCGATCCAACAACCAGGTCACCAGGGTCAGTGACCGGATGCTGGAGTACACCTACAGCGTGCTGGGTAAATCCAATGTTACCGTTCCAGCCGGGAGCTTTGAAGTCTTCCGCATCGGACTGGAATACCGCGACCCCAGAAACACCAACCTGCGGGAAAATTTCGAACTATGGTTCTTTCCGGGAGTAGGGGAGATTTTCAGCTCGGTGAACTTCAGCGACCAGGGGGGGCTCTCGCTGATTGGTCGCAACTTCCGGTGAAGCGTAGGTCGCCTTACAATGGGTTCTCCCTTTGTTCTCTGGGGTACTGCGCCAAGTTCGCAAACCCCTAAAGTTGAAGGCAATATGTACATGACAACCCTCTTATGGCCCAATTGTTTTGGGAGGCATATGTGATTCTGCAAAAGGTCAACCAACCTCGAGACCTCAAAACCCTCTCGCAAGAGGAATTGCTGCAACTGGCCGAAGAGTTGCGCAGCGAGATTATCCGTGTGTGTGCCCAAAACGGCGGTCACCTGGCCTCCTCGCTGGGGGCGGTGGAGCTGATTGTGGCCTTGCACAAGGTATTCGATTCGCCACAGGATCGCCTGCTTTTTGATGTGGGCCACCAGGCCTACGCGCACAAAATCCTGACCGGGCGCAAGGATGTGATGCACACCATCCGCCAGGAAGGGGGCATCTCGGGTTTCACCAAGGTCTCGGAGAACGAGCACGATGCCATCACGGTGGGCCATGCTTCCACTTCGCTGGCCAACGCACTGGGCATGGCCATTGCCCGCGATACGCTGGGTGAAGACTACAACGTGGTGGGTATCATCGGTGACGGGGCCCTTACGGGTGGGATGGCCCTGGCAGCCCTCAACGTGATCGGCGAGCGCAAGAGCAAGCTGCTGATGATCCTCAACGACAACGAGATGTCTATCTCGGAAAACGTGGGGGCGCTGAACCGCTATTTCAAGGAATACCAGACCAAGAAATGGGTGCAGGACACCCAGAAGTGGGGCAAGCAGGTTTTGGAGGGCATCTCCCCCAAGCTCTTCAACCTGGTAGATCGGGCCAAGGAAGCCGCCAAGTTGATGCTGCATCAGGAGAACCCCTTCTATGCCTGGGGCATCCGCTATGTGGGGCCAGTAGACGGGCACGATTTGCTGGGCCTGATCCATGTGCTGGAGCAGATCAGGGAACTCGACGGCCCCACCATGTTGCACATTGTCACCCAGAAGGGCAAGGGGTATGGGGTAGCCGAGGAAGACCCCATCTACTGGCACGGGCCTCCAGGCTTCAACGTTCAGAACCCCGAGAAGGTGAGCAAGGGCTACTCCTGGTCAAGCGCCTTTGGTGATGCCGTAACCGAACTGGCCCACCAGGATCCCAAGGTCTTCGTCATCACCCCGGCCATGCGCGAGGGCTCGGGGCTGGTGAAATACTCTCAAAACCATCCCGAACGCTACCTCGACACCGGCATCTGCGAAGACGTGGCTGCCACGGCAGCAGCGGGCATGGGCTTGCGTGGCCTGAAGCCAATTTTGGCCATCTACTCCACCTTTATGCAGCGAGCCTTCGACCAGATCATCCACGACATCGCCATCGAAAATGTGCCAGTGGTGTTTGCGGTGGATCGGGCCGGTATTGTGGGGGGCGATGGGGCGACCCACAATGGGGTCTTCGATATTGCCTATCTGCGCACCATTCCCAACGTGCAGATTGCCGCCCCCAAGGATGCGCTGGAACTGCGGGCCATGCTCAAGTACGCGGTGAACGCGGGTGCACCTATCGCCATTCGCTATGCCCGCGACAACGTGGAGAAGGTTCCCGAAGGAGCCTGGCCCGAGATTGAATGGGGCAAGTGGGAAGTGTTAAAGGAAGGCTCCAGAGCTTACATCCTGAGTTTCGGCAAAACCATCAAGTACGCCCTGGAAGCCGCCAAAGACCATCCCGAAATCGGCATCATCAACGCCCGCTTCATCAAGCCGGTGGACAAGGGGATGCTCGAGATGCTGACCCTGGAAGGCTACAAGCTGGTCACCACCGAAGACCACCAGAAGATGGGGGGTTTCGGTAGCGCGGTGCTGGAAGCCCTCAACGAACTGGAATTGAAACCCGATATCCGCGTATTGGGTCTGCCCGATGTGTTCTACGACCACGGCTCCATTCCCCGCATGCACCGCGAGGCTGGTATTGACGCCGAAGCCATCCAGGCTGCACTGGTAGAGATGGGGGTTGGGGTAAAGGCGGCCACTCGCCAGGTGTGAACCCCCTTATTATCGCTGAATGTCCCCCTTCTTTACTGGCAAACCGGCGGCCTGCCAGCCGGAGATGCCCCCGGCCAGGTTGTAGACCTGCAAGCCCTTGCTTTGTAGAAATTCGGCGGCCTGCTGGCTGCGGCTGCCGCTCTCGCACTGGCAGATGATGGGCTTGTCTTTGGGCAGGCTTTCCCAACGCTTGGTCAGTTCGGCCAGCGGCAACCCCTGTGAACCGGGAATTTTGTTCATCTTGCGCTCGAGGGGGGTGCGCACATCAATCATGACCGCCCCAGCCTTGAGCTTTTCCTGCGCTTCCACAGCGCCAATCCGGGGTACCCTGGGCCCCAGTCCCAGCAGTTTTTTGAACCATTCCCACATACTGTTTAGTCTATTGCTTTTTCGCCAGTAGTCGGGTTCTCTTGCGGAATATATCCCCTGGGGGTATACTGGTAGATACCAGAGGGGGTATTGCCCCTCACTTTAAAGGAGTAAACCATGTTTCTAGATGAAAAAATGCAAGGCCAGGTATCGGAAATGCTGGCTCCCATCCAAACGGCGGTGGAATTGGTCGTGTTTACGACTTCGGGCATTGAACTGCCGGGGCAGGAAGTAGGGCTCCAGGACGAAACCCTGGGCTTGCTGAAAGAAGTGGCGACCCTGAACCCGAACTTGAGTGTAGAACAACGTTCCTTGCACGCTGACCCCGAGGCACAGGCCCTGGGTCTGAGCTATGCGCCCACCATCTTGCTGCGGGAAAAAGGTTCGCAGCGCAACAACATTCGCTTTTTGGGGCTTCCTGCCGGCTATGAGTTCAGCACCCTGATGGAGACCTTGCTGATGCTGGGCACCGGAGAGACCAGGCTGGGCGAGAAATCTCAGGCCGATCTACAAAAAGTCAACTCTCCGGTGCGCATGCAAGCTTTCGTCACCCCCACCTGCCCCTACTGCCCCCAAGCCGTGCTGGCAGCCTACAAGATGGCCTACCACAACCCCAATGTGGTAGCCGAAGGGGTGGAGGCCAGCGAGTTTCCCCTGCTCTCGAGGCGCTACAATATCTCCGGTGTGCCCGATACCATCATCAGCGGCACTACTCAGCAGCGCGTCTTGGGTGGGCAACCAGATCGGGTATTTGTGGAAGCTGCCCTCAAGGCCAGTGCCGAGGTGGTGGCATGAAGGCCCTTGCCAGCCTGATGGTTTTTCTGGTGGCCTCGTTGGGGTTGGCCCAGGGTTTCAAAATTGTGACGGTGGACGACCTCAACCGCGCACTATCCAACCCCAAAACCTTTGTAATTGATGTGCGCACCCCGCAGGAATATGCTGAAGGGCACGTTCCCGGAGCAGTTAACTGGCCTTTGCAGCAGATCGAGAGCTGGTGGAGCAAGGTGCCCAAAGATCGGGTGGTCTACGTCAAGTGCAACACCCAGAATCGCAGCAGGGTTGCCGTGCAGTACTTGCTGTCCAAGGGCTATCGGGATTTAAACCTGGTAACCGGCGGCATCCAGGCCTGGTATGCACGTGGGTTCAGGGTCGCACGCTAACAACCATTGGAGCAACCATGACCGCAGAAATTGGCGATAAAACCAAAATTGTCCATCGCTTGCGCCGCCTGGAAGGGCAGGTACGCGGTCTGCAAAAAATGGTCGAGGAAGACCGGGAGTGCAAGGATATCCTGACCCTCTTGAGTGGGGTACGCAGTGCATTGGACTCGGTGGGCGAAGAGATTCTCGAGGCCTACCTAGCACGTTGCCAGGCCGACCTCGAACAGCCCGAACCAGCCCAATTGATAGAGGTTGTGCGCTTGCTTAGAAGGTAGATTGCTCGGACATTGCAGGAACTCTGGCGAGCTTTGCGAACGGTTAGAGAACCTCTGAAAAGCCAGGTCTTGACAGGAATTGCTGTTACTTCTCGAGCAGGTCTTGCAACAAAGGGGTCGCGCTGGGGATGGGATAGACCCGGTCTCGGCCTGCTTGCTTGGCTTCGTAAAGGGCTTGGTCGGCTCGCTCGAGCCAGCGCTGAACGGTTGCCATCGAGGGGGGAATTTCGCCGCCCGCCAAGCCACCCGAGATGCTCAGCCGCCAGGTGATGGGGCTGATGTGTAGGGCCCGCACTTCGCTCCGAATGCGCTCCAATACGCCATGCGCATCCTCGAGGTCGGCTCCAAATAAAACCAGGCCAAACTCCTCACCGCCCATCCGCACCGCCAGGTCATCGCTCCGGCTGGCCTTACGCAGCACCTCGGCCAACTGTTTGAGCACTTCGTCGCCTACCGGGTGGCCGTAGGTGTCGTTGACCCGCTTGAAGCGGTCTATGTCTAGCAGGGCCAGGGTGATGGGTTTGCTACGCTCGCCCGCCAGACGAATCAGGCGCTGCATTTGGCGCTCAAAACCCCGGCGGTTCAACAGCCCGGTTAGCGGATCAGTGTAGGCCTTGCTGCGCCATTCGTTGAGGGCCAGGGAGAGCCGCAGCCGCTCGGTGAGCAGGGGGGCCAGGGCTTCCAGTCCACGTTCGTCTTTGGGAGGGCCGGAAAAGTAGAGCCGCCCCTCGGTGGGGGTGTCGAGGGCCAACTCGAAGGTGTGGACGTAGGGGCCGCTCTGTCCTGCCCGGATGGTCACGTCGGAACGCACCTCCAGCCCCACCAGATTGCCAAAAAGGGGCTCGAGCCCATCCATCACATTTTGCAGTACCCCCTGCGGCGTGAGGTTTTGGGTGGATTGGGCCTTGGTGGAGAGGCTCTCGAGCAGGTTGACCCACAGCTCCAGTTGTCGCTCGGCGTTGTTGATGCGCTGATAAATTACCAACCCAATTCCGCTTAGCACCAGCAAAACCGCATAAGCCCACAGACCCAGGGTGGCCGGTAAGAAAAGATGGTTGGCTTGATCCAGCCCCATCCCCAGCAACACCAGACTACCCAGCAGGCCGATCAGGACAAACCCCAACAATACCTTACCAATTCGCACATCCCGAATCTCGAGATAGCCTCCCCAACCGATCAGGAGATAGCCCAAGGCCCAGGCAAAATACACAAACCCTGCCGGAGGCCAGCCCAACCAGAAAAGGGCAACGCTGCCTGAAGCCTTAAGCAGCAGTCCCAGGCCCCAAACCAGACGGGCCTCGCTGGCTTGGCCTCGCAAGGCTGCTTCCAGCAGGGGCAGAGCGAACAACAAAGGCAACAGGTCGGTCAGCAAGACCACCTGAGAAAAACGGGCGGGGGGTGTGTAGAGTGTACTGGTTATCGCAGCAGCCAGCAGAGGAACCAGGGTCAGGGTCAGGTGCGGTCGCTCGGTGGGGCGCAGCAGGCGCAAGGTTGCCGACCAGTTCAGTACCGCTATCAACAACAATATGTCCGAGGGTTTGAGGGGGTTCTCCAAGCCATAGAGACGCTCGAGCAGCCAGACCCCATTGTGTAGCCCCCAGGCCAACATCCCCAAACAGGCCCAACGCCAAGCGGGCTCACGCTTGGCCAGCCACCACAACACCAAACCGGCGGTGGTGGCCAACAACATGAGTCCAATTTCGGGATGCGCCTCGGCCATTCCCTCGAACTTAGCATTGGTTAGCGGGCAAGCCGGGTGCAAAATGCACACCGTGACGTTACTTTTGACCCAAAATTTCCGTTACTTGAGATCTGGGAGCTTAATCAAGCAGTTTTTTGTGCTTTTTCCACCGGGGTAGGTGGCCAGGGTGCGCCCAGGTGGGCCTGCACTTGCTATAAAGTCGGGCTATGTTCAAGGTGGTGCTCTACCAGCCCGAAATTCCCCAGAATGTCGGCAATATTGCCCGCACCTGTGCGGCCACCGGGGCCGAACTGCACCTGATTCGCCCGCTGGGTTTCCAGTGGAACAGCCCCAAACTCAAGCGGGCTGGACTGGACTACTGGTCTGAGGTGGATTATGTCCTGCACGATTCCTGGCAGACTTTTCTGGAAGTTTTGCCCCCTGGCAGCCGGGTTTGGGCTTTTAGCAGCAAGGTTTCCCAACGCTACACCGAGGTGCGCTATCAACCCGGTGATTACCTGCTCTTTGGGCCAGAAAGCCGTGGTCTACCAACTGAAGTGTTGGAGCTTCTTCCCAGCGTGACCATTCCAATGCCGGGCAAGGGTGGGCGCTCGCTCAACCTGGCGGTGGCGGTGGGGATTGGGGTGTATGAGGCGCTGCGGCAGGTTGGGCAGGGGAGCAGGGGGGCCAGGGGACTGGGGAGAGACTGAAGATCATTTTCTTCGTGCTTTGTTTTCTCGCTACCCTCAGGTCGTTGCCCGATGCGCCCCCTGCGTTCATTTGGCCAGCTGGGCCAGGGCAATGCGCAAGGCTTCGATGGCCTTTAAGAACTCGGGGATTTCCACATGTTCGTTGGGGGTGTGGTCAAGGGTGGAATCCCCGGGCCCATAGGCCACCATCGGCACTTTCCAGTGAGGGGCGACGATGTTCATATCGGAGGTGCCGGTTTTGTACTTGAACACCGGCTCGCCCCCGGCTTGGCGAATGCCGATACGCATGGCGCGGGTGAGGGGGGTGTCCTTGGGGCCTACATAGGGCACCTCGCGTCCGGAGAAGTCCAGATCCAGGATGGGAGGGGCGTAAGCCGAAAGGTGGCGGATGGCCTCCTCGACTGAAAGTCGGGGGGGCAAGCGCAGGTCAAATTTCATCTCGGCGAGCTGGCGGTTGTCGGGGTGTTCGATACGGAAGTCGCGCAGGTTGTACTGCACCTGGTTGAAAGGCCCCTGACCCCCATTCATGGCTTCGGCCCAGGCCTTGATGCTGACAAAGTAGCTGATGAGTTCTTCGGCAGCGTTGGGTTCATGGTGGGCCGAGTGGAAGTTGTCTTTCTCGCGCCGCACCCGTACCAACAGACGACCCTTGTAGCCCAGGGTAATGCCCTGCCAGTTGGAAGGCTCGCCAATCACCACAAAATCGGGTTTGAGCTTCTCAACCACGTAGCGGGCTCCCTTGGAGCTGGGGACTTCTTCTTCGGTAGCCCCGATCACATGCACGGTCAGCTTCTGCAATGCTTCGGGTACAAGCCCTGCTGCTGCCAGCACGAAGGTAACAAAAGAACCTTTGGCATCCACCGAGCCACGGCCAAAAAGCTTCTCCCCCTCCAGCCGCACCGGAATCACCCCTGGCACGGTGTCTATGTGGCCCAGCAGTACCACCTGAAGCGGCCCCGAGCCAATCTGGCCACGGGCGTTGTCGGCCTCATCTACCCAGGCTTTGTTGTACCCCAGTTTTTTCATGCCCCCGACCAGGTATTGAGCAACTGCACGCTCCTGCCCCGAGACCGAGGGAATCTCGAGGGCACCTCTGAGAAATTCGATAGGTTCTATGTCCATAAAAGCTAAAAGCAGCCTCCGCATCCCCAGGAGGCGGCTGGAGGCTATCCTGGTAGTCTAGCGCAATTTTTGCAAGGGCTTCACCGCCAAGCTTAGCGACTGTCGGCAACCACCCTTGACTTTTCCTAGAATTCCTTAGAATAAAGACCAGTTTGGTGGCTTTGCCCCGCGTCAAAATCCCCAAGCCTCAGAGAATGGAGGAAAATCATGCCCCACATCATCGTTGAGCCCTGCATCGGCACCAAGGACAAGTCCTGTGTCGAAGTCTGCCCAGTGGAATGCATATATGAAGGTGGAGACCAGTTCTACATCCACCCCGACGAGTGCATTGACTGCGGCGCTTGTGTTCCGGCCTGTCCGGTCTCGGCCATCTACCCCGAAGAGGATGTGCCCGAGCAATGGCACGACTACATCGCTAAAAACCGCAAGATGTCGGGCCTCGAGTAAGCCCTAAACCCTCCTTCACCATAGGCCGCACGACTGCGGCCCTTTCTTTTGGCTATGGCCCAACCGCCACCGCCCGTCGCTTATCGCGCCGAATCCGCCACCACAGGTAATACACTGCCACCACCCGCAGCCCCATCGAGACCAGGATAGGTAGGTGGTAGGGGCTGGGGAATAGTTTGAGTTGCTGATGCAGGCTGCCCAGAGCCCCTCCCAGCAGCGATCCCAGAATCCCACCCACCGCAAAGGCCATCCAGTACCAGGCCAGATAGAGGTTGCGTTTGTCCGGCGACGCGCTTTGCAGGGCTACGTTGGTAAGGGCGGTGCCGATACCACCCCAGGCCAGCGCATCGCAAACAGCCGAGATCCAAACGGTTTGTAGTTGCCCCGGCCCCCCTGCCAGCCACAACGGGGGCAGCACCAGTGCAGCAATGCTGCTGCTGAATAATAATACCTGCCAGTGCCCAATCCGGTCGGCCAGACGGCCCCATAAGGGGCTCAGCACCAACCCACAGGTTGCAGCGATGACGGTCCAGAGGCCCACTTGGGTGAAGGTCATCCGGGCGTACTCGAGGAAAAGCGGAAACACAAACGGCCCACCCACGCTTACAGCGCCCATAAAGAGCACCACAAAGCCCAGATACCCCCGGAACCTGCGGTCGGATAGGGGCTGGATAAACTCTGCAAAGCGAGGTGGTGCACTCACCGATGGGGGCTCAAACTGTCGCCGCAGGATAAAAGTAGCGCTCACACCCGCCACCACCGCGATTCCCAGAACCAGCAAGAAACCCCAGGGTTTGCCGGTCGCATCAATCAGGCTACCTGCAGCCAGGTTGCCCAGTGTGCCCACCAGGCCCAGCACCCCATTGCGCAAACCGAAGTACCGGCCCCGTTGTTTCTCTGGCACCAGATCGGCCATCCAGCTTGTCCACAGCACGTTTACTGGGGCAATAATGAGCTGTGACAGCGCTGCTATTAAGAGCAAACCGGGGATGCGCCAGGGTTCGGACAACAAGGGCAACAGCAAGGCCAGCACAAAAAACCCGCGCCCCAGGACAGACAAAGTAATACTCAGGCGCTTGCGACTGCCGCGAAAAAACAGCGCCAGTGGAGCCGCCATCTGCCCCACCATCGGCAGCGCTCCCAGAATCGCCAGTGCGACGGGGGATGCGCCCAGCCACAGCGCGTAGCCGGTCATGACCACGCCAGTACTCCAGTTGATGAACAGGATGGCCAGCATGCCCTCCCAGATGGCCAAATTTTGTGAGCGGCGGGGTTCGCCAGGGGGCAATACAGTCACAAAATATGATTATTGACCGGCGGGTCAGTTTTGGGAAGAGACAAAGTGTCTGGCAACCAGGGGTTTGATTCGTATATCCATATCCCGCGAGCGAAATCCACAATTGGGGTTATTTATGGCAGTCTAGCCGAACCCGTAGGCTGGGAGTGGGAGTGGTGTAGCTGGCCCCAGTAGCCCGGATGCTGTTCTCGAAGCCACTGGGGTTGATCTCCAGCAGCAGCTTGGCGGGGGTCTTGATCAGGTCTTTGGGGGTGTCGTGCTTGTACCAGAACTTGAGCTGATGGATGAGCACCCCGCCCGGCGGCAGATTGGCGAAGGTCAGCTTCTGTACGTCCAGACCGTCAACCGTTATTGTCTGGGCATCGCCGAAGGCAATCTGGATGCCGCCGTCGCGCATCCCGGTAAAGACCGGCTGCACCGTACTGCGGGTGCCGTTGCGCAGCTCGACGGTCACGCCCCATCCAGCTGTCTCAATTGGCGTCCCGGCGTCGCGGATGATGGCGTCGAGCTTGGTCGCCCGAAAACGCCAGATGCCATTGAACAGGGTCTCGCCCAGACAACCCTCGAGTGAAGCCCGTTCGTTAGCCCCTCCCGCCGTTACGGGTGTACCTGGAAGGGTAAGAGCCAGTGCAGTGCTCGAGCGGTTCACCTTCACCCCGGCCCGCTCGAGTGCTTTGAGCGGGACATAAATTTCCCCGCCGACCGTGATGGCGAGTGTGCTAGAGGCTTGCCCGTTGATGCTGAGCCTGTAGGTGGTACTGGCCGCGAGGGCCAGGGCACAGCAGAGTACGACCACCGCCGACATCAATTTCATGGTGCCCTCCCGGTGCTGCTTTATAAGCTGCCAATCAGTTGCCGACCGCTGCCACCAGCGCCGCGTCGGTGGGCAGTTCACCGGCTGCGAACGTTTTCACCTTGGTATAGGTGTTCCCGTTGAAGGTGGACAACTCGCCCGAGCCGTCGGCTTTGTAGAACAGCACGCCGTGCTTGGTGTTGACCGCTTGCTCCCAGCCCGCCGCCAGCCTCCCGGCGAGATAGGTGCCGGTCTGGGTGGGGGTGCCGTTGGCGGCATAGGTGACCAAGGCCCCGATCCCGTCGTCGCGGTAGAACAGCACGCCGTTCGGGGTGCGCAGGATGTGGCTCCAGTTGGCGGTGTAACCGCTGTTGGCGTAGCTGAAGCTCCACTTGCAGGCTGCGTCGTAGGTGCCGTAGCCACCGGTGCCGGTGGACTTCCGGTAAAAGAAAGCGCCGTTGGCATCGTTGACCCGCAGGACAAAATTCCAGTCTGTGGAGTAGCCGGTCTGGGTCACGGGCTTGCCGAAGGCGTAATTATCGCCGTAGTTACCGCAGAGAGTGGTGCCGGTGGACGCTTTGTAGAACACCACCCGCTCACTGAAGCTCGCCAACTGATCCTGGCCTGGGGGCAGCTCCCCGATGGTGTAGGCCCGCAACCTGCGAAAGTTGCCCGCCCCGTCGAAGCTGCCCAGCGCCCCCGAGCCGTCGGGGTTGTAGAACAGCTCGTAGAGATCGTAGGGCTTGCCGGTGAGGGTGACGCCGGCGGGCAGATCGCCCGCCGCGAAGGTCTTGACCGGGGTGTAGCTTCCGCCGGCGTCCAGCGCCCCCAGACTGCCGGAGCCGTCCGACTTGTAGAACAGCACGCCGCCCGAGAGCACCGTGGGCACCACGCTGATGCTGGCGTTAGCCGAGAGGCCGGTGTCGGAAAGCCCGGCAGTCAGGGTGGCGTTGGTCAGCACGGTGAGAGTGGGGGGCGGGGTGTAGATCACCGAGGGGCCGGTGGCCGAACTCAGGCTGCCGGGGCCAGTGAGGCTCCAGTTGACCGTGGTTGTGGAGCCGGTCACGTTGGCGTCGAAGCTGCCGCCGGGGCTGCCGGCCACGAAGGCGCGGGAGGTGGGGGTGATGCTAATCGAGGGCGGCAATGCCACCGTCACGCTCATGTCCTTGCTCACGCTACCCAGGCTGTTGCTGGCGGTGAGGGTGAAGGTTTTGGTCTCGGCCACCGCCACGCTTTTGGAACCCTTGTCGGCAGGCGTGACCGCCCCTACGCCCTGGTTGATGGTCAGGGAGCTCGCGCTGCTCACCTCCCAGGTCAGGGTGGTGTTGCCGCCCCCAACCGGTAGCGAGGCCGGGGTGGCGGTGAAGCTGCCGATAACGGGGGGGCTGGACGGGCCGCCGGGCTGGCAGGCGGCCAGCAGGGTGAGGCAGAGCAGGGTCAACAGTCGCTTCATGGCCGCCTCTCTAGCCGATGTAGGTGTAGCCGACCGTGATGGTCACGGTTCTGTTGCCGATGGGGGTGCCGGCGTCGGAGAGCACGGTTAGGCGGATGGTGTAGGGCAGGGCGAAGCTCCGGCCGCCCACCAGCTTGATGGTGAGGCTGGAACCTCTGCCTACTTCTACCTCCGTGCCGCCCTGCGGCTGGGCCGTCCAGACCAGCCGCTCGCCGGGCACCGCCGCGCCGTTGGAGTAGGTGGCATAGCCCACCAGCGGCACATCTACCAAGGCCTGGTTGATGTTGGGGCTCCAGTAGCTAGCGTTGTTCTTGGGCTCGACGATCACGATCTCGCCTGGGGTGCGGGTGGGGTCAATCACCGTGACGGTGGCCGAGGCGGTGGCCTGGAGGCCGTACTCGCCGGTGGCCACCAGCGTCACGGTGCGGGTGCCTGCACTGCTGGGGGTGATGGTGTACTGGCCGGTGTCGGTGACGCGTGGCGTCCCGCCCTCGAGCCACGAGAGCCTGGCCCGACCGCTGGGCAGAGAATGGGGGTCGAAGCCCTCGCCCCGGAAGGTGAAGGACTCCCCTTTGAGGATGGTGGTTGGATTGCTCGGCACCAGCATCCGCACGGTGGGCAGGTCGGTGGGGTTGGGGGCCAGCTTGAAGGCAAGGTTTTTCACGTCCTGCACCTGCCCGCCCTGGCGCAGGTTGATCTCGACCCTGGCGGGGGTGGGGCCACCCACGGTGCCCGCAATGTCGGCCAGGTTACCGAAGTCCAGGTTGATGGGGCTGTCGTCGTAGGCGGCCACGTTGGTGTTGACAAACTTCTGCGACCTCATGCTGCCGCCCACGAACAGCCGGGCTTCGACCTCGTAGTCCAGCGCCACGTTGGTCACGTTGACGACCCTGAAGCTTAGTTCCATGCGGCTGCTCTTGTAGATGAGCGAGCGGAACTCGTTGTCCACGATCAGGTTGGAGCCGTAGGGGAAGGTGTTGATCTTGGTGGCCTCGTCGGTGAAATAGTAGCCGCCCGGGTAGGCACCCTCCCACTCCCACTGCGAGATCAGCTCGTTCGAGGGGTTGCGGAAGGTGAGCGAGGCGGGGGCGCGGGAGAGCTCGAGAGAGCCCCGGCGCTCGGTTTCGGGCTTGGTTTCGCCGTAGAAGACCAGCGTGTATAGCCCATCTAACCCTTCGTCACCCGAGCAACCCTTAGAGGGATCGTTGGGGTCTTTGAGCTTGCAGTTTTGCTCACGGAACTGCGCCCAGGTCACCTGGTTGGGCATACCGTTCCAGCGGAAGTTGCTGTCGTGCAAAAAGATGCCATTTCCTGCTGCATTGGTGATGCCCGAAATTACAAAGCCGTGCCACTGGCGGTCGGAGGAAGTCCAGACCGGCTTGGCCGGGAACAGGCCAAACACGCCGGTGGTGGCCAGGACGATATAGGAGGTGAAGGCGTTGGAGGGAATCAGGTCGGCATCCCACTGCATGGTGGTGTAGGCGCTGTCGGGCACCCCGGCGGCCTTGAGGATCGAGACCACATTGGCTCCACTGTTGGCGGGCTGTTTAATCAAACTGGCCAAACCGTAATTGCTGGCATAGCCTGCGGGGAATTTGGCATTGGAGCTGCTGGCCAAAAGGGGTTTGTGGTAGTTGAGGACCATGGCCAGTGAGGTAGGCACACACCAAGGGATATTGTTTTGCCAGTAAAAAGGCACCTGCAAGGGACGACCCGCAATGCCTTCTTTGGGCTGCGGTTTGGGAATCAAATAAGCCATATAAGAGGCTTTCTTGGTAACACTATGGGCGATTTTGCTGGGCAAAGCCTGACCGGAAACCGAACCGGCTCCGACGGCCCTGGCTGCGTGAACCCTGATCTGGGGTTCATCGCCGGTGGCGCTGGGGTTTTTCTCCAAGATCACCAGGTCGCCCTCTTTGCCCTGCACGTCGGTGGGGAGCTCGAGGGTGGCGGCCTGGTTGAGGCTGGCCCCGCCCAGGTCGAGGTTGACCGCTGGCCCTGCGGGTTGCATGGGATTTTCTGCGGGTTCGCTGGGCTTGGCCCCAACTTCCAACGTGATGTTGGCATTCTGGCTCAGAGCCCCCGCCGGAATGGTCAGCTTGGCTCCGCCAACTTCTATGGTGCCGCCAGCGGCTGCATTAATCGGAACCGAATTGCTTCCCCCCGGAGGGCTCCCACCCCCACAAGCCGTGAGCAGTCCAAGCAAAAAAACCACCAAATACCTAAACCATTGATTCATTGCCGACCTCCTGTAGCGTTGGATTCACTGCCGATTTTCTGTAGCGTTCCTGGGTTCTTTTGAGCCAAACCCCAACCCGCACCCACCACAGAAACGGGCATACGGAGAGGTGATGGGCGCCTCGCAAAGCGGACATGCTTCCAGTAGCCAGTTCCCGTCGTTGATGCAGTAGCGCTCCGAGGAGTGGGCTGGAATCGCACGAAAACATTCGGGACATAGCCGATACCTCCCCCGGTTTGCCCAAAGCCTGGGAAATTCCTCGGCTTCATCCACATCAGGCCTCCTTTGTCCATGGGCCAAAGGATGCAACAGAGCTGGTCAGCCGATGGTTACTTTTGCAGCGGATTGTGCCGATGGCCCCTACATGCAAACTTCACAAAACCCACCTCACCCCTTCATGAAGATGAGGGATGGTGTTGTCATGGAACTGTCCACTACCGATACACTGAATAGGGTGGCATTGGTACTGGTGGTTGAAGACGAACCCGAGATTGGGGAAATCCTGGAAGGCTATCTGCGCCGGGATGGCTTTCACACCGAACGGGCTGCCGATGGCCATCAAGCCCTGAACCTGCTGCGGGCAGCCCAGCCCGATCTGGTGCTGCTGGATATCCAGTTGCCCGAGATGGATGGTCTGGAGGTGTTGCGCCGCATCCGCAGCAACGGCAACACCCCGGTGATCCTGGTGACGGCCCGCACCGAAGACCTGGACAAGCTGCTGGGCCTGGAGCTAGGGGCCGACGACTATGTGACCAAACCCTTCAGCCCCCGCGAGGTGGTGGCCCGTGTCAAGGCGGTGTTGCGCCGGGCAACCCCCACCCAGGCCACCAAACCCATTGTGCGGGTAGGGCCGCTGGAGATTGATAGCGAAAAAGTGGTGGCTCGGCTGGGATCGGAACGCCTCGAGCTGACCCCCACCGAGTTTCGGCTGCTGGAAACCCTGGCCCGCACCCCCGGCAAGGCCTTCAGCCGGGCCGAGTTGCTGGGGGCCGCCCTGCCCGATTCAGATGCGTTGGAACGAGTGGTGGATGTGCACCTCAAAAACCTGCGCAAGAAGCTGGAGCTCGCCGGGGGAGCCGAACTCCTGGAAACCGTGCGGGGGGTGGGGTACCGGCTGTGGGCGGAATAAATTTCTGGAACCGCCTGGAAGTGCGCATGACCCTGCTGATGGTACTGGTGGTGGTAGCGACCAGCCTGATCACGATTGCCCTCAACACCTATCAGCGCGAGCGAGCTTTTCGGGAGCTGCCAGCCGACGTGCGCGATTTCTTGCAGCGCAGTGAGAACCGCTTGCCGCCCCTGGGTCTTCCGCCGGAGCTGCGCGAGTTGCTGCTCTCGGGCAAGGAAATTCGCGTGGGTGTTGTGGCCTCAACCAACCCCGACAATCCCAGCCCGGTGTTCCTGGTCAGCCCGCTCGACGACCCGCAAGCCCAGCCGATTCGGATTCAACCCTATCCGCGCAGTCGCAGGCCCAGCTTCGAAGCCCAGCTCCAACAAAACCTATTGATCGCCAGTTTGTTCGCCACCGCTCTGGGGGTGCTGGCGGCGCTGGTGTTTGCCCGTCGCATCGCCCAACCCATCAAGGATGTTTCCAGCGCGGCCAATCGGTTGGCCCAGGGCGATCTCTCGGCCCGCATCGTCCAGGTCATTGGTCAGGACGAGACCGCACACTTGGCCCAAAACTTTAACCGCATGGCCGAGGCGCTAGAGAAACTCGAGACCGAGCGTCGGGCCATGATTGCCGACATTGCCCACGAGCTGCGCACCCCCCTGACGGTGATGCAGGGCCGTCTGGAAGCCATCCAGGATGGGGTGATGCCGCTGGAGATGAGCGAGATTGACCGGCTGCACAACCAGACCGGACTGCTGGCCCGCCTGGTCGAAGATTTGCGCACCCTTTCGCTGGCTGATGCCGGGCGGCTGACCCTCGAGCTGCGCAACTGCGATCTGGGCCAACTGGCCCAAAATGTGTCTGCTGCCTTTCAAGCCTCGCTGGATGCCAAAAATATCCACCTCGAGCTGCACCTGCCTACCCAACCCCAGCAGATCCGAGCCGATGCAGACCGCATGGCGCAGATTGTCAGCAACCTCTTAGCAAATGCCCTGGCCCACACGCCCGCGGGTGGAAGCATAGCGCTCGAGGTGTTTGCTGCCAACAGCACTACCTTGCGGATTTCCGACAGCGGTTCCGGTATTCCCGAGGAAGCCTTGAGCAAGGTCTTCGACCGTTTTTATCGCGGCGAGGCCTCGCGCTCTCGGGCCACCGGCGGCAGTGGTCTGGGGCTTTCCATCGTCAAGGCCCTGGTGGAGTTGCACGGGGGAACCGTGGTGGCCCGCAACCGACCTGAAGGCGGGGCCGTTTTCGAGGTGAGGTTGCCGCTCAGCCCTGCGGCCCTGTCCTGATCCATAACTCGGCTTTCAGGCCGCTGGGCTCGAGGTTTTCCAGCACCAGGCGTCCGCCGTGTACTTCTGCAACCTGTGTCACCACACTCAGCCCCAGTCCATTGCCGGAGATGCGGGTTCCGGGGGCTCGGTAGAAGGCTTCGGTGGCGCGCTCCAGCACTTCGGGGGTCATGCCCGGCCCGGTATCACTCACGCTCAGGACGGCGAATTGGTGGTTCGCCGAGCGTCCCAATTCCACCGTGATGGTCGCGTGGGGAGCGTACTTCTGCGAATTGCTCAGAAGATTTTCCAGGGCCTGGCGCAGCAGAATGGGGTCACCGGAGGTTTCCAGGTGGTCTGGTCCCTGGTAGGGCACGCCCGCTTTTTGGGCGACCTCTTGTGCCAACTGCGCTAAGTCCAGCCCAACCCGCTGTCCCCGCCCCTCCCGCGCCAGGGTGAGCAGCGACTCGCTCAGGTGGGTCATGCGCTCGACCTCTTCCTGCACCACCGCCAGGGTTTCTTCCGAGGAAGCCAGCCCCTGGCGCTGCGAATCGAGCTGCAAGCGCAAGGCGGTGAGGGGGGTACGCAGCTCGTGGGCTGCATTGCGGGTGAACTCGGTCTCGCGCTGGCGGAAGGCCGAAAGCCGCGAGAGCATCTGGTTGAAAGTCTGGCTCAGGTGGCGCAACTCCCCACTGCCCTCCGGCGGCACCCGCAGGCTCAGGTCGCCCGAGTCGGCCACGCGGCGGGTGGTCTGCAACAGATGCTGTAAGGGCCTGAGGGCCGGCCCACTCAGCACCCAGGCGGTGAGCGCGCCCAGCAAAGCCACCACCAGGGTGGTAAATAATACGGTTTGTTGGTAGCCAGCGAGGCTTGCCCTGACCTGGCTGGCTTCCACGGCTCCTTGCAGATGCACCTCTGGGCTTAGCCGCACACTGCGAAAAAGCCAGTTATCCTCCAGCCGGGGCTCCGGGCTAGAGGACAACGGAACTTCACTGGGGAAGCTGCCCCATTCCCGCAACACCTGGCCCTCCCGTACCAGCCGTGCGTGAGCAATCGAGCCGGGTTGAGTGGGATTAAGCGGGATGGGTCTGGGATCGTCGAGGCGAAAACGCTCCATAAAGTTGGGACTGGAAAACGGGAGGCCATTATTGTCTCGATCCGGTCGGGGCATGCGCACAGAGCCTCGACGGCCCTCCATCTGCCCGGCGACACGCCCAAGGTAGGCATCCAACTCGCGCTCGAGGTTGCCCATCTGCAAGCGCTCAAAGCTGGCATAGCCCAAAAAGCCCTGAACCAGCAGTGCCAGGGCAATCGCTACTGCGATAAAGAGCGCCAGCCGCAGCCGCAGACTCATGGCTCGAGCCCCAATTTGTATCCACCCGAAACCGTGCGTACCACGCTGCTGTCCAGCTTGCTGCGCAGGTGATGTACGCAGACCTTGACCACGCCCACATCCGAAGCTTCCTCGCCCCAGATCAAATCCATCAGTTCTTCCGGGCTGTAAATGCGCTCGCGGAACAGCGCCAGCCGTTCCAACAGCGCGTACTCGCGCCCGCTCAAGTCCACAGGTTGGTTATTCCAGCGCACACTGCGGCTGGTGAGATCGAGTTCCAGCAGGCCATGGCGAATGCGACTGCTCTTAACCTCGCTGACCCGCCGCAGCAGAGCCCGCACCCGCGCCAGCAACTCCGGCAAATCGAAGGGTTTGACCACGTAGTCGTCGCCGCCTTCGTCCAGTCCCATTACCCGGTCGGCGAGTGCGTCGCGGGCGGTCATGAACAGAATGGGACCTTTATAACCCGCGTTGCGAGCTTCTCGCGCCAGAATAAAACCACCATCCTCCGACTCTGGCAGCCGCACGTCCAGCAACATCAAGTCTGGCTCGGCCTCCACAAAGAGGTTGCGGGCGCTCTCCAAATCCGGCGCATGGCGCACCTGATGCCCCTGGGCCTCCAAAGCCCGCAAGACCGGGCGGGCAATATTGGGTTCATCTTCCACCAGCAGCAACCGCATGTTTATAGCTTGCATTGTAGGGGTTATGGGCGGGTTATAAGCTTGGTCGCAGGTTACAGGTCGAAAGCCGAAGGTAGGCCTGGTTTTTGCCGTATCACCCACACAAACATGGTGGAGAACGGGCTTATTGTTCATGAGAAACCCTCTCAGCGACTCGTAACTGCCCCGTAACCGCTTCGCGGCACACTCCTACACAGGAAAGCAGATACGGCTTTCCGCAAAGGAGAGAAGATATGAACAAGATCCTGAAAACCCTGTTGGTGGTCTCGAGCCTGGCCGTAGCGGGCGCTTTTGCCCAGCAGACCCCGGCCCCCCAGGCCCCCGCCCAAACTCCCCAGCAGCGCCCGATGCGGATGGAGCAGCGCGGCCTGGGTGTGGGCAATCTTTACTTCAGCGCGGCCCAGTTCCTGGGGGTGACCCCCGCGGAGTTATCGGTGCTTAGTGGTGGCACCAAGACCCTGGCGCAGATTGCTACCGATCTGGGAAAAACCCCCGCAGCCCTCGAGGCCGCTCTAGTCACTGCCCGCAACCAGGGTATTGATCAAGCTGTGCAGGCCCAGCGCCTCACTGCCCAAGAAGCCACCACGCTCAAAGCCAGCAGCGCTGCGGTGGTGAAGGCCCTGGTAGCCCAGCCTGCCCAGATGCGCTTTGGCCCTGGGTTTGACCGCGATGGTCGGGGTGGGCCTAGAGGTCGGGGACGCTAAGAACATGTAGTGTGGCTTGTGGTCGGTGGGCAAACCCCGCACCACAAGCCACCTTTCTTGCGAGGTTTTTATATGTGGCAGATTCACGACCGTGGGAATTGGGGCGGGTATGGCGGCTGGGGTCTGGCCGATGACCTGCTGTGGGCCTTGCTGCTGCTCGGGCTGATTGCGCTGGTGGCGGTGCTGATTATTCGGTTGCTGCGCAGTCCCTCCAACGGGAAGGCTGGCGCACTGGTTGATGCCGACCGCGCCCTCGAGATCGCCCGCGAGCGCTATGCCAAAGGCGAGATCAGCCAGGCGGAGTTTGAAACCCTCAAGAAGAACCTTACCGGCTGATGTGCCGAACCGGATGGGTGGTGGGTCGGTGCAACAGGTCGCTGTAGGCTTCATTCACAATGCATCCGACTGCGATAAATGGGTTTTGAAGCGCGTTCTAACCCACCTACAACCTTTATCCTCGAAAATGGCTGGTATACGGGAGGCCGCTATGGACAACGACGACAAGCCCATCGGAAAGATTCTCAACCGCCGCAAAGTGCTGGCGGCGCTGGGTTTGGGCGGACTGGCGGGGGTGGGTGGGTTGATGGGTGGACAAAAGGCCACAGCCCAGAACAACACCCTGCCTTCTTGCATTGTTCGTCCTGCCATGACCGAAGGCCCTTATTTCGTGGATGAAAAACTCAATCGTTCCGACATCCGTTCCGACCCGGCTGCGGGTGCGGTCAAGCCGGGTGTGCCGCTGGTGCTGAGGTTCGTGGTCTCGAGGGTCTCGTCCAGCGGATGTACTTTGCTGCCAGGGGCGATGGTGGACATCTGGCACTGCGATGCCCAGGGGTTGTATTCCGATGTGCGCGATCGCTTTGCCGACACCAGGGGCCAAAAATGGTTGCGGGGTTTCCAGACCACAGGTGCTCAAGGCATCGCCCAATTCACCACCATCTATCCCGGCTGGTATCCTGGCCGTGCGGTACACATCCACTTCAAAATCCGCTACCAGAACCGCGACTTCACCTCGCAGCTCTTTTTCGACGATGCCCTGAGCGACCGCATCCTTGCCCAAGCGCCCTACGTCAAGCCCGGCAGTCGCACCCGCAACAACAGCGATGGCCTCTACCGCAATGGCGGGAGCCAACTGCTCTTGGAGCTGACCCAGAGCGGTGCGGGCTACACGACGACTTTTGATATTGGTCTCAACCTCTGAAGCGACTGGCGGCTTTCATCGTCTGCCCGGGCGCCCCAAGTGCGTGTCCTGAAAACCGGAAGGGAGCTTCAAACCATAGCCCAGTGCCCGATCCCCACCAATATGGGCCAGCAGCAGAATGCCTGCAAATGACAAAATTGGGGCTTGCAACGTCAGGCCAACCGCCAACAAGATTGCGCCTATCGCGGTTTTCGCTATTTTTGCCGCTGGCGAAAACGAGAAGAGACAAGCAGACGTGCCTCACCGAGGTGAGGCACGCTTGTCTGCGTTGCGTCTGC
>JBBIUP010000029.1:0-24202 GCA_037440185.1 Meiothermus sp.
TGCCTACGATTGCCAGCACGCTGACACTATAAGTACCATTGGGGACATTGAGATTCACCGAGCCGTTGCCGGTAAGGCTGGTATCCTCGGTGGTGGTGCTATCCGAAGCTCTGGCCCGAACAATCACCCGTTGGGTATTGGCCGGAACGTTGCTGACATTGATCTGTAGACCGCTCAGAGCTGGCGTATAGTCCACCGTAACGGTGGTTTTGGTATTGGCCGTGACCGCAGCAGTTGCGGTATTGGTGGTTCCACTGGTGGAACCCACCGAGACTTTGCCATTGTAAGTAGTACCACCCGCGGTCACATCCTGGGCCGTAACGGTGTAGTCGCCAACACTGGCTCCATCAAATAATTTGACCCCGTCTTGGCTGATGATCTGGTTAAAACCCCCTGGGCCACTAACCGAGATATTGGGACTAATGCCTGAACCAGTAGGAATATTGACTGTGATCTCGAGCTGCCCCTTGGCCTGGTTACCTGCTGACGGGCAGGCCGTCAGTAACAGTCCGAGCACTGCCAGAAGGGGTGTCCAACGCATATTCACCATGAAACTCCTTTCCGTTTGGCTTTTTGAGCCAATGCCGCCCTAATTCTAGCCGCTATGATGGCCCTGGGTTGTCCAGATGAGCGTTATGCTCGAGGTTATGCCGAGTTTCAACGCTGGTCTAGGACTTTACGGCGGTAGACATTGCGGCCTGAAAACCTGGCTTCGGATGGCGGAATACCAGCTGACTTAAGGCAAAATTACAACGTTAACTGTAGGAAATTCGGGGAAACGCGGAACTCTTTCCGATCCATTTTATTCTGTACTTCAGCAGCCAAACTCGAATAAGCAACCCACTGCCTTCATTGCAAGGTTGCATAGGCGATGACGGTTCAAAACACGTATCAAGCCGCATTCCTACAGTCTAGAACTGAAGAAAGGCTGATGTAAGAGAGCTTCAAGCGATAGAGCCCTCGAGAACAAGTTTCGTTGTCTATAGCTCAGAAGCGTAGTACAGCCTCGTCGATTTTACCCAAGTAGAGCATCGAGGTGATGGTGGCAGCGGTGATAATGATTAGTACCAGGGCCATACCAACATACCGCAGGTCAGCCCCCTCACTTTCGACCTCGAGGGTGCGAGGGCGCAAGGCCAGGTACAAGAGCCAGGTAACCAGAATCGAGCCAATGGTAAACAAGATGGCAAACAGCACTTTTTCCCTCCTATATACCCTACCGGTTAGCACATATGCCAGGCTTCCAGCAGAGTTTGCAAACTCCTATCTAAGCCTACCAAACCCAGGCCATAAGTGGGTATACCCTTCTCCCAGCCTACTGCACCCACCCTTGGTCCCTCGAAAGTGGGCAATGGGGCTGGCGCGGGGGATTCCCAAGGTGCATAGGCCCTGGATTCGTAGTAGGTAAACTCGGGCCGCAATGCCACCTCGAGCCGTCTGGCCTCCCGTGGGTCGTCCCAGGCCACCCACTCGCCCTCGGCCACTTCTTTGCGGCCTGGATACGCCGTGCCCAAACCTTCTCCCGAACGCACCACCAACACCCGGCGGGGATTGGCCCAATGCAGGGCTCTGGCCAAGGGGGCAGCATGATCTTCGGAGATGTCCAACCCCAACACAATCCGCCCCTTGAAGCGCTTGGGCAGTTGGGGCACCACCTCCTCAATCATGGAGTTGCTCGTCCAGAGCAGCAGCGTATCGCCTCCGAATGAACCCTCGAGCCAGGCATAAAAGCTGCCAAACTCGTCCACAAAGGTTCGGGTGCGTTCCGCCAGCAACGATTCAATCCAGTCGGTATGACCCATGATGGTCTGCACAATAGCAGAATATCCACTTTCACAGGTATATTTGTCGCTAGTGGACAACCTGCGGTTTGCCCCAGCCGCCAGGGCGGTGCTGGCCCAACACTTCCGCTGGGAGGTTCCGTCCTTGTTCAACATAGCCCAGGCCACCGTGGGAAAAGCTGCCACACGGCATCCAGGCCGTATCGCCCTGATCGAGCCACAACTGGGGCGGCAGACCACCTTTGCCGAGCTGCACACCCAATCCAATCGCCTGGCCAATGCACTCGAAGCCCTGGGCTTGCAGCGAGGAGACCGGGTGGGGCTGCTGATGGGACAGTCGCTCGAGCTGGCCCTGGCCCACCTTGCTATCTACAAGACCGCTGCCATCGCTCTGCCCCTATCGGTGCTGTTCGGCCAGGACGCACTGCTATACCGCCTAGAACACTCCGGCGCACGCTTCTTGATCGCCGAACGCACCACGCTACAAGCCCTAAACCCAGACCTGCCCGCAGAAACCAGGGTTATCTACCAGGATCAGGTTTTGGATTTACTGCAAGCGGCCCATCCCGATTTTGTGCTGCGTCCCACACAGGCCGACGATCCCGCCATCCTGATCTATACCTCTGGCACCACCGGCAAGCCCAAAGGGGCCCTCCTGCCCCACCGCACCCTGCTGGGGCATCTCCCTGGTTTCCGGCTGTTCTGCAACTTTCCAGCAGAGCAAGCCATCTATTGGTCGGCGGCGGACTGGGCCTGGATTGGGGGCCTGCTCAATGTGCTGCTGTGTGCGTGGGCTCATGGCTACACGGTAGTTGCGTACCGCTCGAGGGGCTTCGACCCCCAAGAAGCACTGCACCTGCTGCAAAACCAGGCCATTACCCATACCTTTCTCTTCCCTACCGCCCTCAAGCTATTGCGCCAACTGGATCGGATCGAAGCCCCGCTTTCCCTGCAGAGCATCCACTCTGGGGGCGAACCCCTGGGAGCTGAAATTCTGGCCTGGGTGCAGGACAACTTTGGCCTGCCGGTCAACGAGTTTTATGGCCAGACCGAAGCCAACCTGCTGGTGGGCAACTCCTACCGCGTAGACCCCATCCGACCGGGTTCGATGGGTCTGCCGTATCCAGGGCATCGCGTGGAAATTATTGACCAAACCGGCCAGCCACTGCCTCCGGGAGCAGTGGGGGAAATTGCCCTCCTGACCCCCGATCCAGTTACATTTCTGGGTTATTGGAATAATCCAGAGGCCACCCAGCAGAAGTTCCTGGGTCCCTATTTGAAAACCGGCGACCTGGGCAGCAAAGACCCGGATGGCTATCTGTGGTTCAAAGCCCGCACCGACGACCTGATCAAGGCGGCTGGGTATCGCATCAGCCCATTTGAAGTGGAGGAAGCCCTCTTGCATCACCCCGCCGTTGCGATGGTTGCGGTGGTGGGGGTGGCCGATGCCCAGCGGGGTCAACGCATCGTGGCCCATGTCAAGCTTCGCGAGGGACAGACCGGCACGCCAGCCCTAACCCTTGCTTTGCAAGAAGAGGTGCGTAAGCGGGTTGGGCACCACGCCTATCCCAGAGAAGTCCACTATGTGGACGAACTACCCCTCACCACCACCGGGAAGATACAGCGTTTCAGGCTAAGGGAGTAATCTGCTGGCCTTGTTCAGCGGCTACTGGCTGGATTTTGCCCCACGTTTGTTGGAAATGGCCCGACCGCCAGGTTTGCGGCTGCTAGCATGAAAGCTAAGCTTATGGCCCAGGTTTTTCTACCATTTCTGTCTATGACTGACCCAAAAGGCCATAAAAGAGACCCTCGGACGCGCCTCAGGCAGGGTCGCTTACGCAATTCTGGTGCAAAGCACTGGTATAACCGGAACCTAACCGGCGCGGCAAGTGAGGGGCGCTAAACGCGCCCCTCACGCGCAGAGTTTGTATTCAACCGAATCGCCTTTATGGCTTCACAAAGCTTTTCCATAGAAGCTGGGTATGATGGGAGTGCTGTGCGCTACCTGATTGTTTCTGATCTTCATGGCAACTGGCCTGCCCTCGAGGCCGTCCTCAAGGAAGCCCGGGGCTACGACCAGGTGCTGTTTCTAGGCGATGCCGTGGGTTACTACCCCGATGTGAATCGGGTGCTGGACTGGTTGCGCTCGGTGGATGCCAGGGGGGTGATGGGCAACCACGACATCTGGTTGCTGGAGATCAAGGCCATGCAAATTGAAGGGCCGGTGCTGGAAATTTTGTCCTGGCAAGCCGAGCGCATCAGCCCTGAGAACCGCGAATATCTCTCCCAGTTGCCCTGGACCGCCGAGTTAGCGGGTGCGCTAATGGTGCACGGCAGCCCCCTAGATCCGCTGGCCTATCTCGAAGAGGTCGAACAGGCCCGGGATGTGTTCAATAAGGTGAGCCACCGCTGGATATTCCACGGGCATACCCATTTAGCTGGAAGCTACCTAAGCCTGGAAAGCACTACTGTGCGCGGTCAGGCCACCACTGCCGATGTAAGCACACCCCAGGGGCGTTGGGTACGTTACCAACGCTATGCCAACGGCGGCGAACTCATTGTCGCACCCAAGGCCAGGGCCATCATCAACCCCGGCTCCACCGGCCAGCCCAGGGACGGCGTAACCGGAGCCGCCTATGCAATCTGGGATTCCGAGGAGGACACGGTGGAGTTTTTCCGTGCCAAGTACAACCTCGAGCACGTGCTTTCCCGCCTGCACCACGAGCAGTTCCCGATGTGGCTCTACGAGCGCCTGGTACTGGGCAAGTGATGTGCAAAAAAGATCGGGTTGCGCCCAGTCTGGTTTTTGCTGCCTCTGCGTGCTGGGCGCAATTCCCACGTGATCGTCGGTTTGCAAAGTGCTTCCGAAGTATGCTGGTTACGAGGCTCGGCGCACACCGGTATACAGCGCTATGCGGCTTAGCAGATCGGCCTGAGGGCTTTGACAAACGTACGATGGCGCAGCTTAATCATCCGAATCCTATAGGCATCATCTAGCATCCAAACGATTGTGTCCTCTCTCTTCTCCCCAGATCATTTGACTATGCAAATCCTCGGCCACCAAAGAATCCTTGAGCTGCTACCCAAGCTGCGCGCGCAAACGTTCTTGTTCACCGGCCCGGAGGGTGTGGGACGCCGCACGGTTGCGCGGTGGTTTGCCAATGGGCTCAACTGCGAAAGGGGTTTTTCGCCCTGTGGAGATTGTGCTTCCTGCCGCTTGCAGCCCCACCCCGACACCCTCGAGATCGCTCCGGAGAGCGAGACCAAGACCGGTCGAAAAGCCCGGGTACCGCAAATTCGCCTCGAGCAAATCGCCCCCCGCGAGGGCCTGGTGGAGCAAAATCTGCTGGACTGGATTGTCACCTACCCCCGCTTCAAGGCCAAAACAGCAATTATTGATGGTGCACACTGGCTGGGCGAACCTGCTGCCAACGCCCTCCTGAAGGTGCTGGAAGAGCCCCCGGCCTTCGCCCGTCTGATCCTGGTGGCTCCCAGCCGCGAGCTGGTACTGCCCACCCTGGTCAGCCGGAGCCTCGAGGTCAATTTTGCCCCGCTGCCCAAGGTCGAGTTACAAACGCTGACCACCGACCCCGAGGTGTTGGCTTTTGCCCAGGGATCCCCTGGCAAAGTACGCTGGGCGCTCGAGCACCCCGTCGAGTTTGGCAAACTGACCAGCCGCGCCCAGGGTGTGCTGGAAGCCCTGCAGGCCGGGCCCGCCCAAACCCTGGAAGCCCTCAAGCTGCTCACCGAGATGGAAGATGCCCTGCCCTACCTGGGGCGCCAGTTGGGAAAAACCATCCGGGTCGAAAGCCCAGCTTACAAGGAGGCCCTCGAGGCCCTAAGCCGTGCCCAGGATGCGCTCTCGGCCTATGTGAGCGAAGACCTGGTTCAGACCTGGCTGGCCCTGAAGCTGGGACGGCTCTAGCTTTACGGAGCCATTCTGCTTTACTCTGGGAGTGGATTGTAAGCTCTTTGCAATCCGCCCTGCAACCATTCACCGGGTTGAATCAACTGTTCAACCCTTTTTGGGAGGTTTTCATGGAGTGCGTCGGCGTGCGATTCGCGCATGGCCCCAAAGTTTACGACTATAAGTTTAGCGATCAGGCTCCTCCGGTAGATAGCTGGGTGGTGGTGCGTACCGGACGGGGGTTGGAGATCGCCAAGGTGCGCACCGAGCCACATCTGGGCAATGCAGTGGGGGAAGTGGTACGCATCGCTACCCCGGAAGACCTGGACAACCATGCCAACCTGAAAAACCGGGGCGAAGAGGTGCAATGGTGGCTCAAAGCCCGCCTGCGCCGGGAAGGTATCCAGGCCAAGGTGCTGGGGTGCGAATTCACCCTGGATGGCAACCACATCTCGGTCCACTACTCCGCCGAGGAACGCATAGATTTGCGGCGCTGGGTCAATGAGTTGAACAAACTGGCCGGGGCTCGAGTAGAGTTCATTGCCCTGGGCCCTCGTGACCAGACGGCTTATCTGGGCACCCTGGGGGCTTGCGGGATGGAGTCGTGTTGCTCCACCTGGCTGCAAGACTTTGCCCAGGTCTCCATCAAGATGGCCCGCGATCAACAACTCCCGCTCTCCCCCGAGAAAATCTCCGGCCCCTGCGGGCGCTTGTTGTGCTGCTTGCAGTACGAACACGACCACTATCAGGAACTGTTGGCCGACCTGCCCCGCAAGAACACCAAAGCTTGTAGCATCCAGGGCACCTGCGGCAAGGTCGCCAAGCTCAACCCATTGGCCGGAACCGTGGACTTGATTACCGAGGAAGGCAGTTGGGTTACAGTACACAAAAGTGAATTGCAACGGGATTGATGGCAGGGGAAAGCTAAATAACATAAATAACATGCAGCAAACGGCTCTTTGGGATATTTTCGACCACAAAAGCGGGGGTGAATGGTGCTTAGGGTTGGCCAAGTTCTAACGCGCAGCTTTGGACTCTTGGCCCAGCATCCGCTGGGGATTGTGTGGTTACTGATCCAGGCCCTGCTGGTCAGCGTTTTCACCCTGGGTCTCTTGGCTGGACCCATGCAGGTAGGCGTCTACACTGTACTGATGCGCTATGCCCGCACCGGCGAATGGAGGCCCGAAGCGCTGTGGGGCAACACCACGGGGCACAACATTGCTGCCGGAATTGTCTTTGTGGCCTCGGCGGTGGCAGCCTTCTTGGTGGGGCTCCCATTCACCGTGCCCAACGCTGCCCTGGCTTCGGTACTGAGCTTTGTGGGGCTGGCGGCCATCAACCTGCTGTGGTTCCACACCTTCCAGATTATGGTGGACGACGACCAAATCTGGCCCAATGCCATCCGCAAAGGATGGGACTTGATGCAGCAGGGTGGGCTGGGAAACCACCTCTTGCTCATCGCCATCCTGGAATCGCTGGTACTGGTCTCTACCCTATCCACGTGGATACCCTTCCAGATAGCGATGTACCTGCTCTTGTTGGGGTTCTCGACGGTGGCCAGGGCGGTTGCGTATGTACAACTGGTTCCCACCCGAGCCTTCGAACCTTGAACCAACTTTGTGCAATGGTCACGGATAGCCGGTAGCTATACCAGGTTCCCTGTCCCCTACTTGTCATACGGCTTGCCAACCGACGCAGGAGGACGGCTGCGTCCGATAAAGCCGGCCAGTACCAGCATGGTCAGGATAAAAGGCAGGGCTTGCACGATGGTCGCTGGCAAAATATCCCCGCCCTGAAGCTGGATCGCCAATGCCTGGGCAAACCCAAACAACAAGGTAGCGCCCAGCACCCCAAACGGATGCCACTTGCCAAAGATGAGCGCAGCCAGTGCAATAAAACCAGCCCCAGCACTCATGGCCCGGATGAACTGGTTCAGGAAACCAATCGAGAGGTAAGCGCCGGCAATCCCTGCCAGCACCCCAGACAAAATTACCGCCGTATAGCGCATACGGATCACGTTCACACCCATGGTCTCGGCAGCTTCGGGGTGCTCGCCCACCGCTCGCAGGCGCAGGCCCCAAGGGGTCTTGAACAGCACCCACCAGACCACCGGCACCAGCAGAAAAGCAAAGATCACCAGGATGGAAACACTGCCCGCCCCCAGATCCACATTGGGCAGGCGGTTTTGCACTTCCTTGGAAGTCGAGGTGTTGTTATAGAGCACCTGCAAAACAATGGAGGGGGCACCCAGTGCAGCAATATTGATGGCTGTACCCGTGACAATCTGGTTGGCCCGGTATTTGATGGAGGCGATAGCGTGAACAAGCCCCACCAAGCCACCCACGAAGGCCCCAGCCAGCAAACCCACCCAGGGAATCCAGAAGGCCTCGAGGCCCCCGGTGACCACCTCGATCCGGTTGACCGTAATCGCAGCTGCTGCCGCTCCAAACAGAATCATGCCCTCGAGGGCGATATTGACCACCCCACTTCGTTCCGAGAATAAACCGCCCAACGAGGTTAGCAGCAGCGGCGCAGCTTGCCGCAGGGTTGAAAAGAACAACGCGATGACAATTTCCATAGATCAATCTCCCCCCGCTGGTGCAGACTTGGCTTGCCTGGCCTCCTGCTCGGCCTTGGCCTCGGTTTCGACCTGGGCTGCACGAAGTGGATCGGTAAAGTAGCGGGGCAGCAAACCCCCGACCGCGATGAAGAGGATAATCAGGGCCTGCAACACCTGGATGATCTGGTTGGAGATGCCCAGTTGGGCGTTCAGCGAGACCCCCCCCGCCAACAACACCCCAAACAGGGTGGCCGAAAGAAAGATACCCAGGGGCATGTTCTGCCCCATCAGCGCTACCGCAATCCCGTCAAAGCCCACACTGGCCGGGATGGCCGTCTTGAGCCGGTAGGTGCCGTCCATTCCAGCCCCCAACACATAATGAGTGGCTGCCAGTCCCGCCAGGGCCCCGGCAATCACCATCGCCAAAACCATCTTTCGTCTGAGGTTGACCCCGGCATACTCGGCAGCCTTGGGTGCCAGGCCAGTGGCCCGAAGCTCGTAACCGGCGGAGGTACGGAAAAGATAGAAGTTGTAGAAAAGCAGGGCCAGGATGGCGATCAGAAATGAACCATTTAGCAACTGAGAAGCCAGAGCCGAACTGATGGTAACTGGGAAACCCGGCAAGAAGCCCCCCACCACAAACCCCAGCACCGTTGCTCCCAGCGCAAACAGCAGACGCCTTCCCAACTCCAAGCGTCGCAGACCGTAGTAAACCCCCAGGCCAGCAATCACCGCCAGCGGCAGGGCCCAAGAAAAAGTGCTATCCGGTGCGATGATATTGATCATCAGGGGAATGCGAGCCCCTGCTTGCATCTCCTCGCTACGGCCCTCGAACCCTTCCGCCTTGAAAGGCAATCGCACGGTTTGTCCGAAAAAGCGGTACTCGTTGGCGGCAATCATGAACAGCAGCACCGAGGCCGCGATGTAGTTCATCATGATGGTGTTGATGACCTCGTTGGCCCCAAAACGGGCCTTGAGCCAGCCAACAATACCCCCCCACAAGGCCCCGCCCAGCGCAGCCGCCATAATTGCTGCAGGCAGCAGCAACCAGCCGGGCAGCGGCAGGTATACGCCAGCCAGCATGGCGAACAACGCGCCCATGGTGAGTTGTCCGGGAGCGCCGATGTTAAACATCCCAGCACGGAATCCGAAGGCTACTGCAAGGCCGGTGAAAATCAGTGGCGTGGCAAAACCCAGGCTGGTGAATATACCGGTCAAACTGAGGATGGGGCTAAAAAGAATTTGGAAAGTATAGGTCACTAGGTCGAGTTTTCCAGCAATCAGCTCGCGGAGCCCCAGCCCTTCCACCCCTTGGGTGCCCAGGCCAGGCCGCAGGATGGCCACCACCACAGCTCCCACCACCACGGCCAACAAAAGCGAGGCGATGGGCACCACCACACCCCGAGAGCGCACCAGGAAGGCCAGGCCACCGGGTAGTTGCATTCGAGCTAGCAGCAATAGCCCCAGGGAGTAGAAAAAGCCAGCATACACACCCAGCGATAGCGCAAATCGGCGTAGGGGTGGACGACGTGCCCCCGCAGCCACAGCCGCGTCGTTCACTGCGCTGATGGTCTGGTAAAAAAGCAGGGCTTCAATGGCAAAGATGGCGATGCCCACCCCCCCCAGGATGTATAGCATTCGCGCTCGAGTTTCGGCATTGGGTAGAAACAAGGCAACGCTGGTAGCAAGCAGTAGCAGTATCCAGAAGCCGAAGGCGACCCCCAGCCAGTTGAATGCCAAGCCTTCTGGCAGCGTGAGTCCTTGAGGATTCATGACTCCCAACGGATTGAGCAGGTAGCCGGTGCCATCGAACTCCCGCATCGGAACTGCCCAAGGTGCCAGGATCATGATCAACAAGACCAGCACGTTGACGATCAGAAAAAAATACCGACTCATAGGTTCCTCAGAGCGGATTCTACACCGCAAGCCCCCGTTGAGTAGTAGTTCTTGGAGAGGCAAATTATCATTTCCGCTTGAAACAACTCTGCGAGAGCGCACCCAGCAGGTGGTTATCGTATGCGACTTGGCTATAAAATTGCCGGTAGTTACCAGGAGTTTTGTGAATCGTTGTGTGAATAGTACGCGGGCGTAACCGGGATAGTGGGTCACAAACAGCCGTGAATGGCTCGAGGTCAACCGCCGTAGACAACCTACAACCTCATAAGAGGTAGGTAGATACCCTCGGTCTGTCGCGTCGAGCTTCGGCTTTGGGGCGAGGGGAATCGCCTAACTATGCAACCTGCTCTAATCTCCCAACCCTCTAGAATGCTAAACTCTGCGGGTGCAAGACGCCACAGAGGCCAGAGCCCAGGCCATTCAAAAAATGTTTTCCGAGATCGCTCCGCGCTACGACCTGCTCAACCGGGTGCTTTCCGCAGGGGTGGATCGTAGTTGGCGTGTGGCTGCTGTAAAGGCCGCTCTGGCAAAAAACCCGGGGCGCATTCTCGACCTAGCAACCGGCACCGGCGACATTGCCCTACTGCTGAAGAAGGTTGCGCCCCAGGCGGAGGTGATTGGCGGCGATTTTGCCCCCCCAATGCTCGAGCTGGCCCGACAAAAAGCTCAAAAAGCTGGGCTTGTCATTCCTTTTGTCGAGGCCGACGCCCTCAAGCTGCCCTTCTCCGACCACCACTTCGATGCTGTGACAATTGCTTTTGGTTTCCGCAACTTCGCCGACTACAACAAAGCCCTGGCCGAGTTGCATCGGGTGATTGCACCGGGCGGAAGACTGTGCATTTTGGAGTTTCCCCCACCCCCCAAAAGTGGCCTAGGTGTGCTGTACCGCTTCTACTTCACCCGTATCCTGCCCATGATCGGGGGGCTGGTCTCCGGCAGTGCCTCGGCCTATCGCTATCTCCCGGAATCGGTGGAGCGCTTCCCAGACCCCCCAACCCTTGCTACTATGATGGGTCTGGCTGGCTTTAGCGCCCGCCACCAGCTTTTCACTGGAGGCATCACTGCCTTGCACATAGGAGACAAGCCAACAAAGAACAACACGAACCTAGGCGCCCGCACCGGGGAATTCTACCCAAACGAATAATATGAGTCTCTGTATCGAAATAGACCCCCAACGACTGCTCCTCGAGGGTATGGAATCAGGTGAGTTTCCGGATCTCGGGCCCCTTGCGCTGGCCCGTGAATACGCCCTCGAGAGCGCCCAGGGAAGCCCTGGCGAAAACGAAATCGTTCGCTGGTGGCATAGCCCAGGCGGGTTTTTCTACGAGTTCAAGGAGTTTCCCGCTGCCTTTTACGGACGCCTGGGCCTGGTGCAGGGAGAATACCTGACCACCGGCCAAGCCCAGGAACTGGTCTGGGAGGCCCTGGCGAGAGCCGATAAAGACCAGGCCGATCTGACGCTTTTCTATACACCCAACCTGATGCAAAGCGACCAAGACTTCTTCATGGCCTATACGCTGGGCAACACCCGCATTGAACGGGGCGAGGCACGCTATACCCTGCCCTTGTTTATGCGCTTGCAGGTTTCCGAATATCTGCTGGTTTTGTTTCGTGTGCAAGATGAATACCTGGCTTTTAGACTCCCCAAAGGCCAGCCCGTTCTGGGGGGGCTTTCCGCCTAAACCGACCGCGATGACCTGGCATCTAGCCAGAAAATAGGGGTCTGCACAAAGGCCTCGTTCGGTTCAGTGGGCCGAGAATGGTCGCCGCAAAACCTCGGTGCGGTGTTGAATCTGTCGTAGGGCATAGTCCACAAAATCCTCTTCGGTAATGTCAAAGGGCATAGGGTGGTGTGCAGCGAAAACCTCGTGTACAACTCCTACCGCAGCCGGAATCAGCTCGGCCATCACATCTTCCAGCACCTCTTTGGTTTGCGGGTGATGATGCAATAGTTTGCTCAAGTTATGCAAGCCAAAGGCTATATGGCGACCCTCGTCGGCCTGCACATGACCCAGTCCCTTGCGCAAACCCGGCATCAGGTTCTCCTTCTCCAGTACCTCCTTATAGGCTCGATAACCCGTTTCGGCCAGTACCCCTTCCACAATCAGGTTATAGGTGCCCAGCGCCCGAACTTCCGTGATAGGAGAGGAATCGGTCTGGAGCGCACCCATGGCCTGGGGCAGCGCCTGGTAGAAAATTTGCTGCCAGGATTCCACATGCAGCAGGGCCAGTTCTGGGGTTCCGCCCACCACGTCGCGGTGAAAGCGGTCGAAGAACTCGGCGTGTTTGGCTTCCTCGAATGTCCAGGTCGCCACATAGAGCGCATCTTCATAACGACCCTGCTGGCTCACGTGGAGCAGATAGGGGGCCAGATCCAGCGTAACCGCCTCCTCTCCACCCACAAACAGCGCGGAAAGGTGCAGCAACACTTTCTGCTGGGCCTGGCTTAATGCAGTCCAGTCGTGTCTGTCTTGGGTGAAGTCTATGTCCTGAGGATTCCAGAAATTGCGCTTAGATTTGTGGTACAGACTAACCACAAGGTCGTCTTCAACCCGACTGGGCTGGCTGGTAGCGAATTGTCGCATGGGAAAATTCTAGCAGAGAACCAGGGGCAGAGAGCCACAATGGCCCCCTGCCCTCTGCGCTTTTGGCTTTGAGCTAATGGTTATGCCCATGTACGCCGTGGGCGTGACCGTGCTCGAGTTCCTCCGCTGTTGCTGGCCGGACTGCGGTCAGGGTGACATCAAAATTCAGAGTCTCGCCCGCCAGGGCATGGTTGAAGTCAATGGTCACATCTTTGCCATCTACATTCAAAACCGTGAAGGGCATGGGGTTGCCCTGGGGATCTTCCGCATAGAACATCGCCCCCTCGGCCAGCTCAGCATCCACCGGGAAAGCATCTCGTTCAACGACTTGCACGCCTTCAGGATCGTAGGGGCCATAACCTTTTTCGGGTGATACCGAAACCATCACCCGTTCACCGGCAGCTTTGCCTTCCAGCGCTTCTTCCAGCCCCATCACAATATTGCGATGCCCGTGCAGATAATCTAGCTCTCCTTGATCAATTAGCTCATCTTCGACGTGCAACGTATAACGTATGGTCACAACCTGGCCTTTGCTTGCGGTCATAGAGACTCCTCTCCATTCACAGAAACCATACCGCGTTTCCGCGAGACAGTCGAGTATAAGACATCCGGTTGAAACAATCGTAAACCGATGCCAATACCAGCCAGGGCAATGTCCTATGCTTTAGGTATGTTTATCGAGCAGGTTATTGGCAAAACTCCGGTCGTTCAACTTAAGCACGCAGAGCCTGGCATGGCCGAGGTCTGGGTAAAGCTCGAGGGCAACAACCCCGGTGGCTCCATCAAAGACCGCACCGCCTGGTATCTGATCAAGGATGCTGAGGAGCGCGGTATCCTAAAGCCGGGTTCTGGGCAGGTGATTGTAGAGCCCACCAGTGGCAATACCGGCATCGGTCTGGCCATGGTGGCAGCCAGCCGTGGCTACAAGCTAATTCTGACCATGCCGGCGCAGATGTCCGAGGAACGCAAGCGAATCCTGGGGGCGTATGGGGCCGAACTGGTGCTGACCGACCCCAGCCGGCGCATGTTGGCCGCGATTGAGGAGGCCCATCGCATCGTGGCCGAGCGAGGGGCCTTTATGCCCAACCAGTTTGACAACCCCGCCAACCCTAGAGCCCACTACGAAACCACCGGCCCCGAGATTTTCGAGCAGATGGAAGGCCGGCTGGATGCCTTTGTATATGGGTCGGGCACGGGTGGGACGATTATGGGCGTGGGGAAGTATCTGCGCGAACGGCTGCCCGGGGTGCAAATTATCGCCTGTGAACCACACCGCAGCAACGTGCTTTCGGGCGGCCAGATGGGTTCACACCAGTTCCAGGGCATGGGGCCAGGCTTTATCCCCGCCAATTTGGATTTGAAGATGCTGGATCGGGTGATCCAGGTTTTGGAGGAAGATGCCTTCCCACTCGCTAAGCCGCTGGCCCGCGAGGAAGGGCTTTTTGTGGGGATGAGTGCCTGCGGCATGATCTGGGCTGCCCTTCAAGTGGCCCGCGAGCTTGGTCCCGGCAAACGGGTGGTAACGATTGCCTGCGACTCTGGCATGAAATACCTCTCGACCGCCCTGTTTGCCGATTAAGGGCCTTGTTGAAGGCTATTCAGATCAAAGAGTCACGGCCTGGTTGCGGCGAACAGAACCCGTTTGAAGCCATAGAAAACCGGTTTTTGGGGTAATTGCTCGCTCAACTGCTCCGTATAGATATCGAGAAATCGAGACTTGTATTCTGCCGGCAATCGCTCGAGATATGGCACCAGCAGCGTTCCCTTGACCCACTCGACAATAGCACCTGCATCGTGCAATACATGCGGATAGACCCTTAGAAACACAGTCATCTGGGTTCCGCCCAAATCAAAGAGCATCTGTGCGTAATCCTCGACAGGTAACACCGAGGGCTTACGCCCACCCTCAGGGAAGAAGGCCCGGAAGGGCTCAGCCTCGGCCAGTTGTCGTGCTAGCAGGTGCGAGGGGTGATCGTGGTTGGCAGGCATCTGCACTACCAGTTGCCCGCCGGGGTTGAGACAATTCCAGAAAGTGGGCATCAGGCCCGCATGGTCATCTAGCCATTGCAAGGCAGCATTGGAGAAGATCAAATCCCATTGGCCCTGCAATTCTTCTATATCACCCTGCTCGAAGCGCAAACCTGGTCGGGTAAATGCTGCTGATTTGGACAACATCTCCCTCGAGCGATCCAACCCTAGCACGTCGGAGCCGGGCAAATAGTCAGCCAGTTGACGGGTCAGTTCCCCTGTTCCGCAGCCCAAATCCACCACCTTCAGTTTAGGGCGTGCTTCCACCAGGGCCAGCAGATCGAAGAAAGGGGCCGAGCGCTCGGCTTGAAACTTGTTGTACTGCTCGGGGTTCCAGGGCACAACTGTATTTTACAGCTACCCGTAACCCACTACGCAGCCTCTTCCCTGCCAGCCGATTTGTTTGATTTGTCCATCCTCGGCCAGCACCGGCACGGTTCGCCCGCCATTGGTAAGACTCAGCATCCGCTGTAAGGCTTTGGCATCCGTCTCTACGTCATACTCGACAAATTCCACACCGCGCCACTCCAAATCTTCCCGCAGTTCGGCGGTGAACTGGCAGCTCTTGGTACCGAAAAGCTCTAACGCCATAGCTCCCCCAGCAACTCACGGATAATGTGATACACCGAGGCCTGCACCTCCTGGATCCGGGGAATGTGTTCGGAACGAACAACTATTGTCATGTCGGCTAGATTTTGACGAATCACTTCCCCGCCGTCGTAGCCCAGCAGCGCGATGGTGAGCATTCCCCGTTTGCGGGCTTCTTGTAAAGCCATGATGATGTTCTTGGAGCCACCGCTTGTAGAAAAAGCGAAGGCAACGTCCTCTGAGCGAGCTTGCGCAATTAGCTGGCGCAAAAAAACGACCTCGGTTCCGACATCATTGGCAATGGCGGAAATATTGGCTGGCTCGAGCGCCAGCGATACAGCAGGAACGGCTTTCCAGCCCAAGGGCGGTTCCACACAGTCCAGCGCGAGGTCGTTCGCATCCGTAGCCGAGCCGCCGTTGCCGAAGAGAATCAGTTTGCCGCCTTGCTGTAGGCGCTGCACTACGGCCTCTGCCGCGCCAGCAATCACTCCGCTCTGCTCGGTCATGGCCAAGCGCAGCTTGGCATCTTCGTCTACCTTCATCCGAATCGAGTCGGCGACCTTGGCAACCACGGCCCCAGTGTCCTGCTTCTCCCCACTCAAAAATGGGTACAGAAACGCGGTCTCGCCAAGCTGGTAGTTGCTCTCGCGGTGCTCGAAAAACACGTGCACGGTCTCCCAGAGGACGTGGTAAAGCATCTCGACAATTTCTTGGTGAATAAAGGGGTGAGGCGAAGGTACTTCTACTGCATAATCGCCATCGTTACCGGTAAGCGCAAAGGTGAAAGCACCTCTGGCTCGAGCCGATTTTAGCGCTGCCGCAACCAACACATCGCCCTCTATCGGTGCGAAGCCCATCACCATGTCCTCAGGCTTAGCCAGGGCCTCGAGCCAACTCCCAAACGCCATCGAGAGGTCGAGCGCAGGTAGCGCCCGCTTGCCCACAATTACGGGATGCACGAACTCTACCGAGACGTGCTGTGCATCGGTAGCGTAGGCTTTTTGTCCCAGGGCCAGCAGCCGTCCCCCCGCCAAAAACCGCCCAGACATCTGGCGGCAAACTTCAGCCAGACGGCTGGCTTCCTGGTCGAAAAAGGTCTTGGCCGTGGCATTTCGCTCGAGCAAGGCTGCCTCGATTTTTGGGGAGAGGGTATCGGTCATAAAATCGTAGGTGAAAAGTTGAAAAGGTTAAGGTGAAAAGCTCGGTTTCTTGATCGTACTTTTTACCTTTTCAACTTCTGTCGTTGCCCTTCAGCAAATCCTCGGCAGCGGGTCACCTACCAGCATATCCACGATGCGGCTCGAGCCATAGCCGGTCTGGCTATAAACCACCCCGGCAGGGCTTTCCCCCACTTCCCCCACCAGCCTTGCTTCGGCACCCCCTGATACCGCCCGCAGCGCCTCCAGCGCAGTTTCGGCGTACTCGGGCGCGATGATCGCAATGAACTGACCTTCGTTGGCAATGTGCAGCGGGTCGAGACCCAGAATCTCACAAGCTCCACGCACTTCGTCACGGATTGGAATCTGATCCTCGTAAAGCTTGATGGCCAGCCTGGCATCCCTGGCCAGCTCGTTCAGCGAGGTGGCCACGCCGCCCCGCGTAGGGTCGCGCATCCAGCGCAGGCCAGGGGCCGCCATCCCAATCAACGCCTCTACAAACGGCCAGACCGAGCGGGTGTCGGACTTGAGGTCAGCCTCGAGGTCGAGTTCTCCCCTGGCCAACAAGATGGTGATCCCATGATCGCCAATGGCTCCTGAGAGCAGCACCTGATCCCCAGGTCGTACTGATGAAGCAGCAAGGTTCACCCGCGAATCCACCAAGCCGATCCCGCTGGTGCTGATATAGAGCCCGTCGGCCTTGCCGTGCTCCACCACCTTGGTGTCCCCACCCACCACTTGCACACCAGCTATCTGGGCGGCTTGCTGGATGGCCTCGAGTTCTTCTTGTAATACCTGGGCCGAGAGGCCGGCCTCCAGAATCAGCGTCGAGAGAAGCGCTATCGGCTTCGCCCCCGAGACGGCCAGATCGTTGACCGTGCCGTTGACCGCCAGTTCTCCAATTGAACCGCCCGGAAAACGCAACGGCTTGACCACAAAGCTATCGGCAGTAAAGGCCAACGATGAACCGTTCAAGTTGAGCTGGGCCGCATCATCCAGGCTGGGGTTGCCCAGGATGGGTGCAATGAGTCCTTCCACCAGTCGGCGGCTGGCCTTGCCGCCCGCGCCGTGTGCGAGTTCGATCTGGGCATCTTTGAAGCGGACAATCGAAGGTTTGGTCATACGTTTTTTGTTGGATCAGACTCCCTCTCTACCTGGGATAGAGTTGGGGTGAGGGTTCTCAATCCCCCGACACTGCCTCGGCACGATGGACGTAGTTGTAGTAGGCAGCGCAGGCCCCTTCCGAAGAAACCATCAAGGCTCCCACAGGCCGTTCAGGGGTGCATTCCTTGCCGAAAAGTTTGCACTGCTGCGGTTTGAGTACTCCCTTCAGTACCTCACCACACTGGGCAGCTTTGGGGTCGGTGACCCGCACTCCTTCAACCGTGAAGCGGGCCTCGGTGTCCCACTGGGCGTACTCCGGGCGCAGCTTGAGCGCCGACTGCGAGATGAAGCCCAGCCCACGCCACTCGAAGTAGGGTCGCAGCTCGAAAACCTGGGCCATCGCCGCGAGTGCAGCACGGTTGCCCTCCCAGGGCACCACCCGCTCGTACTGATTCTCCACTTCAGCCCGGCCTTCGTTCATCTGGCGGAGCAACATCACCATGCTTTGTAGCAGGTCGAGTGGCTCGAAGCCCGAGGTGACCACCGGCTTGCCGAACTCCTTTGCTACGAACTCGTAGGGCCGACAACCGATCACGGTAGAAACATGCCCGGGGCCAATAAAGCCATCCAGTCGCATATCTGGCGAGTCCAGAATGGCCCGCATAGCCGGAACGATGGTGACATGGTTGCAGAACACGGTGAAGTTCTCTATCCCCATCTTCTTCGCTCGCATTAGCGTAAGGGCCGTGGAAGGTGCGGTGGTTTCGAAGCCAATGGCAAAAAAGATCACCTGGCGTTCGGGATTCTTTTCTGCCAGCTTGAGCGCATCCAGGGGCGAGTAGACCATGCGGATGTCCGCACCTCTGGCCTTCATCTCCAAGGGCGTCCCCATCTGGCCCGGTACCCGCATCATGTCCCCAAAGGCAGTAAGGATCACGCCCGGGTCTTGGGCCAGTTTGAGACCGTCGTCCACCCGGCCCATCGGCAGTACGCACACTGGGCAGCCGGGGCCGTGGATGAGTTCCATATTCTCCGGCAGCAAATCTTGCAAGCCGAAGCGGTAAATGGAGTGGGTGTGACCTCCACAGACCTCCATGATGCGGTATTGGCGGCTGGGGTTGGCCAGTCGCTTGATTTCGTCTGCAGCCCGCTCGATAAGCTTGGGGTCGCGGAACTCATCTACATATTTCATGCCGGTTCCTCCAGGCGTGAGATTGCCACGCCCATGTGAACCAGGAGCGCGTCACCTGCTTTTGCTTCAGGGAAAAAATCAATGGCCACCGTGGCTCGCTGACCCACGCGGTCTTCGACCAGCGCGTCGCTGCCTATTAGCTCGACGACCCGCACCGGAACCGCTACGTCGCCACAGGTGGTGCAGCCGTCTTGATCCAGGGTGCAACTACTGTAAAGCGACAGGTCAGTTTTCGGCATGAGAACTTCGCTCCTGGGGTTCGGAGGTTTCGTCAGCAAACTGGTAGCCTTCCAGCTCTTCGAGGGCGGCCTCGGCTTCGCCCAACATGGTCATGAACTTGAGCTGATCCTGGGCCTCCTGCTCGCTAATTTTGCTCATGGCAAAACCCACATGGATGAGCACCCAGTCGCCTGGCTCGAGGGACTCCTGGGAAAGCAGATCCATATTAACCTGGCGGCGCACCCCCGAGACCTCGACCGTGGCGAAGTGGTGGAACTCATCTTGGAATTGAACGATCTTACCGGGAATGGCAAGACACACAGCAGCAACCTCCTTAGAATTATCCCAACCATATCATATACATGGTCAGGCTAGAGCCTAGCATTTGGGGTTTGTGGCGGCAACAGGACGTTTGCCCTGTTGCTATGATGACCTTCCTGCTCGAGGTTTCTCGAGAGTTCAGTGTACACGCCCGTCTGGCACCCCTGAACAAGCTCGAGTGCAATGCTAGGGTCGGCGGACACCGCCCAACTCCATGTTTTGATGGCCGATCAAGGTCTGTGGGTACATTTCTCACGCTCAGGGGGTTGTGAGGGGAAGCGTATCTTGGTCACGGCCCGCATCGTTAACTGGCGCAGTCTGCCCGGCGTTTAGAAATCACCAGACTTCCCATCAGACCTTGTTAAGGTAGGGACAGGGAGAGGACTTAACTGTTAATCATGACCCAACTGGATGCTGCCACTGGAATTGAGCGTGCGCTTCAACACATTTCCAACGGAGAGCCTTTACTGGCTTTGCGGGTACTGGACCGGGTCTCCTGGATTGATCTGGGCTGGCCGGACTACTGGCGGGTCAGGGCCGAGGCTTTCTTGCTGCTAGGTGACCATAAACAGGCTGCCAGCAGTGCTAAAGAAGGTCTGGTCGAAGACCCTGATAATCAACCACTGCTCTTGTTGCACATCAAAGCACTGGTGGAATTGGGCGAACTGGATAAAGCCCAATATGCCCTCATGCATGCCTTGCGGCTGGCTCCACACAGCCTCGAGCTGCAAAGTCTGGCCGACGCCCTCGAGCTGAGACTCGATCAGCGGCCCACAGCACCCCCCACCGTCACATTGGCCCCTGTTCAGACCATCCCCGATGTACCCCCCCAGGCCCGCGACGACTGGAAAACCGCCAAAGACTGGCGTTCAGGCAAGCCCATGTTCAACGAGGCCGATGCCAGTGCAATCAGGCGGGCCTTCAAAGCCAACAACCCCACCTTGCCTGAAGAACCGAGGAAGTTGCACCGCGATTTTTCCTTCCTGTTGCCGATTGGGTTTTTACTCCTGGGTATGGGTTTTATTGGCTTCTGGTTGTGGTCACATATAGGCAAATAAGTGCATTGGTGTACTATTTGATGATCCCAGCGGTTCCCACAAATAATACCGGCTTAAGGGGATTACTTACGTAACAAAGGCGGTAGGTCAATCGTACGGAATCACCTTAGCCGGTATCAGGTGTCTCCATGGTGAACGATCTATATTTTCACGGGTCTCGTTGCACGTCGGCTGCATTACCAGAGAGGGTGTTTTGCCCCACCTCGACCTGGGCGAAACGGGCAATACGTACCGCAGCACCTTTGTTGGCGGTGATCTGGTTGCCTTCCAGTCGAACCCTGGCCTTATCCTGCACCTCGAGGCCATGCAAGCCGTTCTCAACCAGGGTATTGCCCTGCACCACCACCTCGCTCAGGCTACGAACAACAATGCCGCAAAGAAGGTTGCGCAGGACTTGATTGGCCTCGAGCAGGGGGGTGGCCCGGTGATCTACCAGAATGCCGTGGGTCTGGTTGGCCTCGAGGGTATTGGCCTTGGCAATGCCCGACGACTGCTCTAGATAGGCCAGACCAGCCATACCGCTGCCCTGCACGGTGTTATTCTCCAGCGCAGGTTTGCTCCGTCCGGTTAGGGCAATTCCGTAGATGCCGCTCTTCTCGATGGTATTGCCGTTGGCGCTTCCAGCAGCCTCTTCACTATAGAAGAGGCCATACTCGGGGTGATCGAAAAGGCGGTTTTTGCTTAACACTGGTTGAGCTGATTGACTCAGCACAATGCCGGAGGGGGAATTCTTCTCCAGCAGATTCTGGCGGGCCTCACCAGCCGAACGCTCGAGATAGACCAGGCCACCCCGCCCATTCTCCCGCACGGTATTGCCCTCTATGAGCAGGTTGCTCTCACCCAGCAGCACGATGCCCTGGAGGCTCTGTCCTTCTACTGTGTTGCCCTTGAGGGTTCCGCTGGTTCGGCTGCGAAAAACCAGTCCTGCCCCCCGGTTTCCCCGAATCTGGTTGCTTTGCAGGCTCACTTTAGCCTGCCCTAATGCCAGCAAACCACCTTCGCCGTTGGCCTCCAACAAACTATTACTCATCCCCACTTCGGCCTGCCCCGAGAGCAGCAAGCCGGTGCCCTGGTTTTCTCGAAGGTTCAGATTTTCAGCGGTCACCTGGGCGTTCTCATCGGCTTCCAGGCCATGACTCTTGTTGGCTCGCAGGGTGACCTCGCTGAGGATTCCTCGGCTTTGTCCATACAGTGAAAGCCCCGCGCTGTCGTTGGTCTCGATGATGACACGCTCGAGCACGAGCTGCGAGTCTCCGGCCGCTTCGATGCCGCGCAACTGGGTTTGGCTGACCTGCCCGCCCCGCATGGTTAGCCTGGCGTTGCCGGAGACAAAAATGCCCACGCCCAGCCCTGCCTCCTGACGGCTGGTACGTCCCCCGCGCACGGTGCTATTTAGAAGCTCGAGTTCCCCGCGCCGCACCTGTACCACATCCGAGGCAGCCTGTCCTCGGTATACAATAGAAAGGTTTTGCACACTCAACTTACCCCGTCCCGCATAGCGCAGCACGAATCCGCCAGCGGAGGAAACCAGGCGGGTTTGTTCGCGCCCCTGCCCCACCAGCGTGACGCTGTTGGCTACTTCCAGGCCCCTGGGCAGGGCATATTCGCCTGCCGCCAGGGTAATGGTGCTGCCCTCGGGGGCCCTGGCCAGAATAGAGGTCAGGTCGGCTCCTGGTTTGGGGTTAGGGGTGAAGGGCTGACCTAAAAACTGTGAGGTTCCACGACGGTTGCCAGAAAAGGTGTTGTTGCGCAGGGTGGGGTTGGCGGTGGATTCGACATACAGTCCCCAGAGCCGATTGAGCCGTAGGGTGTTGCCTTCAATTAAGGGCCTGGCCTGCCCCGAGACATAAATGCCATGGGCATTGTTGCCCTCGATGGTATTACCACGTACCTCGCCCCTGGCCTCATCGTAGAAGGCCACCCCGGCATCGCGGTTGCCCCGAACCAGGTTGCCTTGTAGCAAAACCTGGGCTTCCTCACTCACGTCTACGCCGTGCAGTTCATTGCCCAAAAACTCGTTGCTGCGCAGGATGGCTCTGGCATTGCCCCGTATCCAGATTCCATCACCCCCCTGACCCGATTCCAGGTCGAGCTTACCCCCCTGGAAGCGGCATTTCTCGAATACAGCCTCGCCAGCACCCACCACCACCACATTGGCTATCCGTGAACCCAGGTGCTCGAAGCTGATGCCGCTAGCACTGAAGCGGCCCCGCACATGGATGGAAAGTACAAAATTGGCTGCGTCGGAGCGAATACGGGTTTTGTCCCGCCCCTCGCCTTGCAATGTGAGGGGCTTGCCAATCTCCAGGCCCCTCGACAAACGGTATTCTCCGGCCTCAAGCCGCAACACCGACCCTGCTGGAGCGTCGGCCACTGCTTTGGCCAGGTCGGAACCTTTAGGTACGACCACGGAATTTACCTGCCCCCAGGCCAGGGAGATCCAGCACAGTGCAATACTCAGCAGCAAACGCATCAGCCCAATCTACCACTCGAGGCTCAGGGCCTGGCAAAGATGTGAAGAGCACAGCACACAGGGCCAGGGGGCCTTTTGAAAACCGTCGCTCCATCGCCTTGCGGCCTGGGGAACAGGAAGCCTTTGGCGGCATCGAGGCCGCTCTCACGCTCTGGGGGTTGGGAGACGCAAACCCAGCCAGCGACTCGAGAGCCGTAGGCCCATCGTCACCAGCGCCCCCAGCACAATGGCCAGGGCTGAATAGACAGGAATAAAGGTATAGATCAGAAAAACCACTGCAGCCCCAGCGGTAGCCGCCGAGGCGTAGAGGTCGCGGTTGCGGTAGAAGATTCCAGGAATTTCCCCTGCCAGCACGTCGCGCAGAACGCCCCCGCCCACCCCCGAGACCGTGCCCACAAACACACAGCCCCAGAATCCCAGTCCAAAAGCCAGCGCACGCTCGGCTCCCAGGGCAGCAAACAACCCCAGCCCAAGGGTGTCGAAATAGTAGATGGGGCGCTCGAGTCTTCCCATTCGGCGATAAAACCGCCACACCCCCAGCGCCACCAGAAACACCACCCACAGTATCGTCTCGTTGCGTAGCGATTGTGGGGGTAGGGTGCCCACCAGCACATCCCGAATCGCCCCACCACCAATGGCGGTCACGCCGGTCAGTACGATGATGCCGACTAGATCAAAGCGTTTTTGCACCGCCACCAGCGCACCCGAAACTGCAAAAGCCAGGATACCAGCCCAGGACAGGAGGTCGAGAAATTGCCAGTGCTGCATATAAGGGCTCAGGAAAGGTAGGTAGGGCTGCTTTGGAAAAGCCTATTGGATGGTCACAGGTCACTATTCTCGAGTCACAATTGGGTCGTGTGTTGGAGGTCTTGGACTGTGCCTCAGGGGGTGCGTTGTGGAAGTGGCTCTGGTATGGGCTCGAGGTAGACCATGGCCCTACATTGAGCATGATCGGGTGCTAGGCCTTCGGAGGTCTTGAAGGTCAGGCCCACCCGGTTTTCCGGCAATCCGGTCAGGAGGGACAGGTTTTGCTGGATGAACATGCGGTGTGGCCCCAACTTGGGCCGATCCAGCACCACCACCACCGAAACCTGACCCAAGCGATAGCCGTTGTCACGGACTTTTTGCAGCACCACCTCAAGAATCACTCGGCTTTCAAGGCCCTTCCACTTGGGGTCATGGTCGGGGAAAAAACTGCCAATATCACCCAGTGCAAAAGCCGATAGCAAAGCATCGGATAGAGCATGTAAGATTACATCTCCATCCGAATGGGCTATTGCCCCGCGTTCACTCTCGATTCGAACCCCCCCCAGCCAAAGTTCACGTCCCTCGC
>JBBIUP010000030.1:0-24200 GCA_037440185.1 Meiothermus sp.
GGACATTAGAGGGGCTAAATCCATCTCAGAAATTAAGTTACCAGAGCACTAAGTGCCTCCACGGTATGTTTGTCATAGTTACCAGCCAGACATGCACCGGGGTACTAGGCCCTGGAAGATGGATCTACTGGGTTTGCTATACTCATTATTGCACAGCTTAGAATTTAGCCTTATGCAAGCACATCTGTCTGCTTTTCCCTTGCGCCGTTCGCTGTTGTGGGGCTTCTTGGGACTGACCCTGATCGTGGTTGGCCTCCTGCTGGCCCAGCCCCTCACCCCCGAGGGCCGCTTTGCCCTACAGATGATCCCCCACCATGCCCAGGCGGTAGAGCTGGCCGGTATTTTAGAGCATCGAGCTGCCGACGAAAACCTGCGCTATTTTGCCCAGGATGTGGCCCAGACCCAGCAGGCTCAGATCGCACAGATGCGTGGCTGGCTGCCGCTGTGGCGGCAACTGACCATTGGCTTTGAACGTCCTAGCCCCCAGGCCGCTGTCGCGATGGGCATGGCCTCCGCGCAAGAAATAGCCGAACTGCTGGCTGTGCAGGGCCGTGCTGCCGAAACGCGTTTCTTACAATTGATGATTCGGCACCACCAGGGGGCCTTGCCCATGATCGAACAGGGCTTGGCTGAAGTAAAAACCGAGGGTCTTCCGCGCCGATTGATTGAAGCTATGGGCAAGAGCCAGACGGGCGAGATTCGTTCGATGGAACGTTGGCTGCAGGAGCGAGGAGGACAACCACTGCCCTTTGACCCCAGTGCTATGCCTATGCATGGGCATTAAGGCGGTTCTCAAATGAACCCCACGGCTGGGGGCTTTGAAAAGCGCTGCTCGATTGCCCTGCAGTCGCGTAAACCCAAGTGCCTTTTGTGGTAGCCATTGTAATTCCCAAGCTCTACAATTCATTATCTCCCTTACATCCTCTGCTCCTTTCTTGTTTGGGACAAATGTCCTTATGGAGTATCTGGAGTGGTTCTGGCAGAATAGGGCTCATACCCCAGCGGGGGACTCTTTCTTATGACAAACCGACGTTTTACCCTTTACGCCTGGGGCGTGGTGATCTTTACCCTGATGGTCATTCTGTGGGGCGATGTGGTACAGGCTACTGGTTCCGGGGATGGCTGTGGGGCGCACTGGCCTACCTGTAATGGCGAGGTGTTGCCAGTTTTTCAGGGCCTCGAGACCTTCATCGAGTTTTTCCACCGTGTCACCAGTGGCCTCTCGCTGCTCCTGACCATTGGGCTGCTGGTCTGGTCGCGCCGGATCTTCCCCAAGGGGCATTTGGCACGGCTGGGTGCGGGCCTCTCGATGTTCTTCATGATTACCGAGAGTCTAGTCGGGGCGGGATTGGTGCTGTTTCGGCTGGTAGGGGAGGATGCCAGCATTGCCAGGGCCATTATCGCCCCTATCCATCTCATCAATACCCTTTTCTTGATCGGCTCGCTGGCCCTGACGGCCTGGTGGTCGAACCATCCAGCGCACCGCCCGGTCTGGAAGGGGCAGGGACTGGTGGGTTGGGCCCTGGGTTTGGGTTTTGTGGGTATCCTGGTGGTGGCTGCCTCGGGAGCCCTGACTTCGTTGGGCGATACCTTGTTCCCGGTGCGCAGCACAGCTGAAGCGGTGGGTCGAGCGCTCACGCCTGGTGAGCATTTTCTGGTGCAGCTTCGCATATACCATCCTTTTATTGCGGTGATGGTGAGTGTTTATGTGGTTTTGATTGCCAATCTGGTAGCGACACTCCGGCCCAGCAACCACACCAGACTGTTTTCCCGAATGGCTGGGGTGGTAGTTATCTTGCAACTTGGGATGGGCTACTTTAATGTGCAACAGGGGGCCCCGCTCTACACCCAGTTGCCCCATCTCCTGCTCTCCGATGTGGTTTGGGTTACCTGGTTGCTGCTCACGGTCTCGGCCCTGAGCCTGGGGTATCGTACAGGGGCGACAGCAGTTCCTGTTGCCGAAACAAGATAGACTGATATGGTGGTTTCAGTTGCCAATCCCGAACGCGCAACCTGGCGCGATTATTTCTGGTTAACCAAGCCCCGGGTCATCAGCTTGCTGCTCTTCACTACCCTGATGGCCATGTTCATTGCTGCGGGGGGCTGGCCCGGTCTGGGCTTGTTTGTGGTGGTGTTGGTGGGAGGCTACATGGCAGCAGGCTCGGCCAATGCCTTCAACATGGTCATTGACCGCGACATTGATGGCCGCATGAAGCGCACCGCTAAGCGCCCTACCGTCACCGACAAGATCAGCACCCGCGATGCAGCCATTTTTGCCACTGTCCTGATGGTTTTGTCCTTTGCGTTGCTGTGGTGGGGAGCCAACCTGACGGCTGCGCTGATGGCTGTGGCGGGACTGGGCTGGTATGTGCTGATCTATACCCTATATTTGAAGCGCCGCTTCTGGAGCAATATCGTGATTGGTGGGGCTGCTGGGGCTTTCCCACCCTTGGTGGGCTGGGCTGCCGTTACGGGGGATGTGAGCCTCTTCGCCTGGTATTTGTTCTTGATTATTTTCTTCTGGACGCCCGTGCATTTCTGGGCGCTCTCGCTCATGATCAAAGACGACTATGCAGCGGCGGGTATTCCCATGCTTCCCGTGGTGCGCGGCGAACGTGAAACGGCCTATCAGATTTGCCTTTATGCCATCCTGACAGCTGTAATTGCCCTTATTCCAGTGCTGATGGGTGAGTTGCGTTGGTTTTATTTGGTGGTAGCGCTGCTGCTCAATGGCTTACTACTGATGCGCAGTCTGCGTTTGTACCAGACTCTGGAGCGTAGTTGGACCCTTTCGCTGTACAAATACTCCATGTTATACCTGGCATTACTTTTTGTCGCGATGGCCATAGACCGTGCCCTGTGGATGTAGATACAATACCTCACAGGGTTGGGGTATACTTCACCCAAGAACAAAGCAATCCTGGACTGTTTCCAAAAAATATACGTTAGAATAACCCAAACAACCAAGGGAGGATGTAGGAATGCTGCAACGAAGTATAGGTTTTTTAGTCCTGCTTATGCTGGGTCTGGTGCTGGCTGCCGAGCCAGGTCAGGCCGGAGGACACACCCTCAACATCCTGGATCGGGATGCTTCGGCGTTCAACCGGGAAGTGCGGGGGTTGTTGGCCTGGGTAATGGGTTTTGCGGCCCTGGTGTTCGTGGTGGTGACGGCGGCGCTGGTTTATGTAACCATTAAGTTTCGCCGCACCGGCAAGGAGACCGCAGAGCCCGAGCAAACCCACGGCAACGATCGCCTCGAGGTGGCTTGGACGGTGATCCCCACCCTGATCGTGCTGATTATCTTTGGCCTGACGGCCCAGAGCATGTTCAAACTGGATCGCCCTACACCGGGTGCCATGGTGGTTGAGGTGCGGGGCTGGCAGTTCTGGTGGGACTTCACCTATAAAGAGCAGGGGGTTCGCAACTCCAACGAAGTCATCCTCCCAGTGGGCAAGCCGGTTCTCTTCGAGATTACCAGCGGTACCAAGGAAAACTACGATGTGATCCACTCCTTCCGCATTACCAGCATGGTCGGTACCCAGGATGCCATTCCGGGGGTGATCACCCGTATCTCGGTCACACCAGAGAAGGTGGGTACCTACTATGGGCAGTGCGTGGAGCTTTGTGGAGCCTCCCACGCCAACATGCGCTTTAGGGTCAAGGTGGTGCCGCAGGAGGAGTTCAACCGTTGGATTGAAGGTGCTAAAGCTTTCCAGGCTTCTGCACCCACCGATCCAACTCTGGTACGAGGGGAAGAGCTTTACAAACAGCAGTGTGCTGCCTGTCACACCATCCAGGGGGTGTCACAGGGGCTTATCAACAACCCTGACCTGACCTTCTTTGGCAACCGTACCACAGTGGGTGCGGGGATGTGGCCCAATGTGCCCGAGTACCTCGAGCCCTGGATCAAAAACTCCCCCGGCATGAAGCCAGGCGTCAAAATGCCGGCCTACCCCAACCTTTCCGATGGCGATATAAAGGCTATTGCGGCCTATCTGATGAGTCACAAGGTGGATGGCCTCGACTTCAGCAAGCTGGAGAAATACTAACGGGAGGTTTGAGTAGATATGGCAGTAGCAACTCCACAAAGCGCTTCCCGTATGGGTTTCTGGGCGTCGGTCTGGGACTTGCTGACCACCAGCGACCACAAAAAGATCGGGATGATCTACCTGGTCACTTCGTTTGTGGCCTTTGGACTTTCCGGCCTGATGGCTGTGGTGATTCGCTGGCAGCTCGCAGGCCCCGAGCAGCAGTTTCTGGTGGGAGAAGCCTACAACCAGATGCTCACCCTGCACGGCGCAACCATGCTCTTTTTCTTCATCATCCCAGCAGGGTTGGCGGGTTTCGGGAACTTCATACTGCCGCTGATGTTGGGTGAGCGAGACGTGGCCCTGCCGCGCATCAACGCCTTTGCAGCCTGGCTGTTTGTGTTCTCGGCCGTGCTGATTTACACGTCGCTCTTTTTCGGTGGGGCTCCAGATGTGGGTTGGACTTTCTACTACCCCTTCTCGCGCACCACCGGTCTTGGCACCGACTTCTTTATGATGGGGGTGCTGCTGCTGGGCTTGTCGAGCCTGTTGGGTTCGGCCAACTTTGCCGCTACGGTTTACAACCTGCGAACCAAGGGGATGGGCCTGTGGAAGATACCCATCTTCGTGTGGGGTATCTTCGCTACCTCCATGCTCTCCTTGTTTGCCCTTGCCGGCATTACCGCAGCCAGCCTGACCGTGCTGCTCTCCCGCAAGCTGGGCCTGACGCTCTTCGATCCGGCCATCGGGGGCGACCCGGTGTTGTTCCAGCAGTTCTTCTGGTTTTACTCGCACCCGGCGGTGTACATCATGCTGCTGCCCTATCTGGGCATCGCCGCTGAAATTGCCTCTACCTTCTCACGCAAGCCGGTGTTTGGCTACCGCTTTATGGTCTTTGCTCTGGTGGGCATTGCGGTGGTGGGCTTTTTGGTCTGGGCGCACCACATGTTTACGGTGGGCGAAAGCCTGCTATTCCAACTGGTGTTCGTGTTCTTTACCGTGCTGGTGGCGGTGCCAACGGGTGTGAAGATATTTAACCTGCTGGGAACCCTGTGGGGTGGCCAACTGGATTTCAAGACCCCGATGCTTTTTGTGATGGGCTTCATGTTCAACTTCCTGCTGGGGGGGATCACCGGGGTCATGCTGGCGGTGGCGCCCTTTGACTACCAGGTGCAGGACAGCTACTTCGTGGTGGCCCATTTCCACAACGTTTTGATGGCGGGATCGGGCTTCCTGGCCTTCGCGGGACTCTACTACTGGTGGCCCAAGATTACCGGCCGCATGTACCCTGAGTTTTGGGGCAAGACACACTTCTGGCTCTTTTTAGTGGGCTACCTGATCACCTTTATGCCCCAGTATGTGCTGGGTTTCCTGGGGATGCCCCGCCGCTACTACACCTACCCTGACGGCCTCTACCTCTGGAATACCCTAAACTTTGCTTCCACTGTGGGCACAGTGATTCTGGCTCTGGGTGGCATCGCCTGGATGATTGCAGTGATCCAGAGCTTCCGTCAGAACATCAAGGCCCCCGACAACCCCTGGGGTGGCTACACCCTCGAGTGGGCCACTTCCTCTCCACCCCCTTCCTACAACTTTGCCGTGCAGTTTCCCACCGTTTTCAAGTCGGAACGCCCACTCTACGACTGGGAAAAAGAAGGTCTGAAGCCTACCCCGGTAGACCCTGCCACTATTCATCTACCAGCCTCTACGATCTGGCCCTTCATGACCGCAGTTGGTTTGCTCATTGCGGGTATAGGGGTCTCGCTGGCCCCCGATCTGGGCAACGCTCCAGTGGGTGGGGTGGCGGGCTGGGGTGGTTGGTTGGCGGTGGGCTTGGTGGTGTTCTTCTATAGCCTGTTCAAATGGGCTTTGCGCAAGGAGTATGACCACCCCGTGGTGCACCACACCGTCACGGGCAAGTCGAATGCCTGGATCGGGATGGCCTGGTTTATCGTCTCGGAAATTGCCCTCTTCGGCATCCTGATTGCGGGCTACTTCTACCTGCGCCTCACCGGAGCTGCGGTGCCGCCCGAGGAACACCGTCCGGCCTTGTGGCTGGCCTTGCTCAACACCTTCTTCCTGGTGGCGAGCTCGTTTACCGTCCACTATGCCCACCACGATCTGCGTACCAACAAGTTTTCACCCTTCAAGTTTGGCCTCCTGATCAGCATCATCCTAGGCGCGGTGTTCTTCTTGTTCCAGGTTTACGAGTTTGCGGTGCTCTTTAGCCACCACAGCTACCAGGAGCAACTGTGGGTGGCAGCCTTTGTGATTATTGTGGGCCTGCACGGTGCCCACGTGTTGATTGGCGGTACCGGCCTAGCGCTGGCCTATGCCCAGGGTCTGGCCGGCAAGATAGACAGCCACGAGCAGGGGACTCTGGAAGGTTCCTCGATGTATTGGCACCTGGTGGACGCGGTCTGGCTGTTCATCGTAACGATCTTCTATATCTGGTGATGTTCTAGAGCGGTTCCCACAGTAAAAGCAAGGTCAATGGGTCGGTGGTTTCCGCCGACCCATTGCTTTTTCACAGAGCGCTCTGCTATAGACATCTTTGGATGGTTTGCCTATAATCTCTAAGGCTTGTTGGGAGTGAGTGCTTGGCAAGCGTAAAAAAACGGACCGCTAGCTCAGTTGGTAGAGCAACCGACTTTTAATCGGTTGGTCACAGGTTCAAGTCCTGTGCGGTCCACCACCCTGGCCCAAGCCCCCGCGAAATCCGGGGGTTTGGCTTTACGAACCGGCGGGCCTGTGCTACCCTTATGAACGGTCTCGTTGGTGGGCAAACCCCACAGATCTGAAAATAGACTTTGCTGCGGCCCCATCGTCTAGTGGCCCAGGACGCCGCCCTCTCACGGCGGTAACAGGGGTTCAAATCCCCTTGGGGTCACCAATCGGGCGACTAACTCAGCTGGTAGAGTGTATCCCTTACAAGGATAAAGTCGGGGGTTCGAGTCCCTCGTCGCCCACCAACCGCAAATCCGGGTTTTGTAGCCCGGATATTTCTTTGGGGTGTGTATTACGATAGTTGTAGACCCGTGTATAACCTTTATCTACAGGATTTTCTAAAACCCAGTACAGGTTGGATGCGAAGCCATGTTTATGCCCTGGATGTGCGATGCCATCCTGCCGATGGCCGATTTTATCTCTACTTCAACGCCCGCAGCGATTGGCACTGGACGGGGCGTGAACATATAGGATTGTTACAAAGTTAAATTCCAGATTAAGCCGATCAGCAGCTAAAGAATCGCTCAACGCCAAGGTTAAGTTTTGCTGACGTTGGCTTCATAGCAGCAGGCTGCTTCTTTCCTACCCTTGGGTTAGGAGGAACGAGATGAAGCGACGGATCGTTGCAAGCATCACCGGACTGTTGGGCCTGATGGTCTACGCGGCTCCGGTACTGAGCCCCCAAGGAATTATCGTCAACCCGGTTCCCACCGACCTCGAGGTGCAGACCTGGGTAGATCGCGACCCCTCGGGGTTGGGCAACTCGACCTACTTCTTTGGTGACAAAATCAAGATTTACACCCGCGTCAACCAGAGCGCCTATGTCTACTTGTTCAACATCAACGCTGATGGACAGATTGACCTGATTCTGCCCAACGCCTTCAACCCGAATAACTATCTGCGGGCGGGTGAGACCCGGGTGTTTCCCGAGATGGGGGCTCGCTATGAGTTCACCATCAGCGGGCCAGCGGGGGTAGATCAGGTACTGGCTGTGGCCAGCCGCCAACCGCTTTCGCTCTCGCAGATTGCTGATATTCGCAGTGGACAGATGCGGGTGCAGGGGGCCAGCAACCTGGCCAGGGCGCTCTCGATTGTGGTCACACCGTTGCCCGATCGGGATTGGGTGAGCGATGTGGTGCGCTACAACGTGCAACCCCGCTTTGCCAGCAATCCAGGGCCGCCCGTGGTTGCGCCCAGGCCGCCCATCTTCTTCATCACCCCCCTGCCTGGCTACGCAGTGGTGTGGGAAGACCGCGAGGACACCGAGTATAGCGTGGCCTATCGCGGTGGCGATGTGGAGCAGATTTTCAGCTACTACCACCGTGACCTCTTGTCCAAGGGCTGGATCAAGGTGAACTTCAAGTCCAAGGGCGGTAAGAAGAACCTATCCTACCAGGCCGAGTACCGCCGGGGCAACGATAAACTCGAGGTTAAAGTAGCCCCCCGTGGCGCAGAGATGATTGTCAAGCTGGAGTGGGGTAGATAAGACGCGCCTACAGTCCCCTTGGTGTACGCCGCCGCCTCCGGCGGCGGGAGGCCCGTCCCGATAGGGGATCGTCCCCACACTCTGTCCCCCCGTTGGAGGCGCGGGGGGCTTTGCTTTTATAATTGGGCAATGCGTTCCTGGCCTGATATTCAAACCAAACAACTGCGCTTTGCCAGGGCCATCATTGCGGCAGGCAAATAGACCTTTTGCAGACGCGGTACAGTCAACCTTCGACTGTGCTTTTTTTGGTTTTGGCCTACGACCTGCGACCTATGACAGAGGAATTCCCATGAATAAACTCGAGGTTCACCCCGACATCGCCCAGGCTTCCACCCTGCCTGCGAGCTTCTACCAAGACCCCCAGATCTACGAAGCGGTCAAGGAGCAGGTACTGGCCCGCAGCTGGCAGTGGGCGGGCGACACCGACGACCTCAAGGCCCCCGGCACCGTCAAGCCCGTTACCTTGCTGGAAGGTTGCCTGGACGAGCCGCTAGTGGCAACCCGCGACCACGACGACCACCTGCACCTGCTCTCCAACGTCTGTACCCACCGGGGCATGCTGGTAGCCGAGAGCGGCGATAACGCCCGCTACCTGCGCTGCCGCTACCACGGGCGGCGTTTTGGGCTGGATGGTTGCTTCCAGGCCATGCCGGAGTTCGAGGGGGTGCAGGGTTTTCCTGGCCCCAAGGACGACCTGCCCAAGGTGGCCTTCGAGACCTGGGGAGAGGGGAAGTTTCTGTTTGCCAACCTGAACCCGCTGGTTTCGCTGCAAGAGGTGTTGCGCCCTGTCCAGGAGCGGGTGGGTTGGATGCCCTTTCGGCGGTTTTACTTCGAGCCCTCCCGCGCCCGTGACTACCTGGTGCGGGCTAACTGGGTGCTCTATTGCGACAACTACCTGGAGGGCTTCCATATTCCTTTCATCCACGCCTCGCTGAGTAGCGCGATTGATTACGGCAGCTATACCACCGAGGTCTACGACTGGTGCAACCTGCAACTGGGCATCGCGGCCTCGGGCGAGCCCTGCTTCGATCTACCCAAGGACTCCCCCGACTTTGGCAAGCGCATTGCTGCCTACTACTACTGGGTCTTTCCCAACCTGATGCTGAACTTCTACCCCTGGGGCCTCTCGGTCAACGTGGTGCGCCCGCTGGGGCCTGAACTCACCAAGGTCTCGTTTCTGCCCTATGTGTGGGACTCTAGCAAACTGGACGCAGGTGCTGGGGCCGCCCTCGACCGGGTGGAGCGGGAAGACGAAGTGGTGGTGGAGGCCGTGCAGAAGGGGGTGAAGTCGCGCTTCTACGACCGGGGCCGCTTTAGCGTGGTGCGGGAACAGGGAGTGCACCACTTTCATCGGCTACTGGCCGGGATCCTGAAATAGGGCCTGAAGCAGAGCGTGGGAGCTTTGCAAACTTTTTGTGGTAACGGACAACACCTCCTACGCCCTAAGGCTTGTTTGCAGGATCCGACTCACGAAGCCCTTACCTGCCCACTGGTAGGATGTATGGGTATGGACACGGCGGTTCCACAATCGCTTCGCTACAGCCTCAAATACGCCGGGCATCCGGCAGGCGAACAGCGCCTGACCATAGAGCCGCGTCGGGATGGGCTGCGCCTGACCCTGGAAGCCAATGTTGAATTGCCCCTACCCAAAACCCGACAGCGCTGGGAGAGCGAGGTAGACCCCCAGGGCCTGCCCCGTCGGTACCGCGAACGGGTGGAAGGGGGTGGGGCGCGGGTAATGGAGGTGGAGTTTTCCCGCGAAGATGGGCTGGTGACGGTGAGCCAGGGCAAGGACGACTTCGCGATTCCCTACCTGGCCCAGATGTACGACCCACTCTCGCTGATTTGGGCAGTGGGGGAGCTAAAACTAGAAGTGGGCGGGGTAGAGAAGTTTACCCTGGTGGGGGGGCGGGCCTACGCCGAACGCCTGCCCGATCAAAGTGTGGAGGTTATATCTTCAGGCGAGAAAGCCGAGCGCAATGCGCGGGTCTACCGCTTGCGCCCAGGGCTCAGCCTGCTCTATTTCGATGAGGAAGGCTATCCAGTGCGGCTGACCCAGAAGGTGGGCGAGCACGTCTTCGAGGCGGAGCTGATCCAGGTACAGCGCCTGGAGGCAGGGCAGCGCTTGCAGTCTTTAGAACGTGGCCTCGAGCCCGCCCAGCGCCCCAACCCCCAGCGCGATTCGGGCCGCCCACGCATTGTGGCCACCGAGCCCAACAAACCCAGGGTGGTTTCCGGTGAACCCCCCAAAGAACGCGAAGGGGATACTTCCAACCGTCGCCGTCGTCGTCGCAGACGATATAACTGAAGATATTTTGTTTCTACAGTGTCTGGTGGCTTCATCCTAGATTTGCGGCTACTTTCGTTACAGTTGTTGCCGGTGCTGTTTATAGCCAGTCTGGTTCGACCCCCACCAAGGTAATCTGCCAAAGGATCGAGTTTATGATCAAAACCCCAGAGCAAATTGGTGACTATTTCAAGGCCCGCCGGGTGACGGTGGAATATGGCAATGCATTGGAAACAGTGCGGCATATTCTGCATCAGATCGAGCAGGAAGGCGATGCAGCCCTGCACCGCATTAGCCAGGAAATAGACGGGCATCCGGTGGAGGAGATTCCCAAGCGGGTCTGGCGGGATGCCTACCAGAGCCTGGAAGCCAGCTTGCGGGATGCCCTCGAGACTGCCAAAGAGCGCATAGAGGCCTTTTATCGGCGTGAGCCACTGGGGGGCTTTCTGGACGCCGGGCCGGATGGCCTGTTGGGCCAACTGGTGCGCCCGCTGGATCGGGTGGGGGTGTATGTGCCGGGGGGTTCGGCCCCGCTGCTTTCTACCGTCTTGATGACCGTGGTTCCGGCCAAGGTCGCCGGGGTGGGCGAGATTGTGGTGGCTTCGCCCCCCAGGGTGCATCCAGGGATTCTGGCTGCCGCCTGGGTAGCAGGTGCCGACCGCTTGTTTGGCATGGGGGGCGCGCAAGCGGTAGCCGCGATGGCCTATGGAACGGAACTGGTGCCCCGGGTGGACAAAATCATGGGGCCCGGCAATCGCTATGTGGTACTGGCTAAGCGCGAGGTCTACGGGGTGGTGGGGATGGAGGGCTTGCCAGGGCCCACCGAAACTTTGATTGTGGCTGATGCGTCTGCCGACCCCAAGCTGCTGGCTGCCGACCTGTTGGCCCAGGCTGAGCATGGCCCCGACTCGGAAGCCTGGCTGCTTTCGTCCTACCGAGAACTGCTCGAGCGGGTGGGGGAGGAGCTAGAACATCAACTGACCGACTTGCCCAGGGCCGATATTGCCCGTCAAGCCCTGCAGCGGAGCGGTCTAGTGCTCGTTGCGCATCTAGAACAAGCCTTGGAACTCGCCAACCTCTATGCGCCCGAGCACCTTTGCCTTTCCATCCACGACCCCCTGGCTGCGCTGGGGAGGGTGCGCAATGCTGGGGGCGTTTTCCTGGGGGAGCATTCCTGCGAGGCATTGGGCGACTACATTGCTGGCCCCAGCCACGTGATGCCGACCTCGAGCACGGCCCGCTTCGGGGGTGGCCTGTCACTGCGCGACTTCCTTAAGGTGATTCCGGTGGTGGGGCTGACCCAGGAAGCAGCCAGCAAACTGTCGGTGTTGGGTGCGCGCATGGCCCGCGAGGAAGGATTGGAAGCCCACGCCAGGGCGCTGGATCGCAGAGCGAAGGAGTAGCTACCCCCCCCTGTTGTCAGGGTAAGTGATAGTGAAACCATCATGGTGCATAGCACTGTCCAGGCACTGAGGAAGCCCACCAGGTTGATGGCTGATCTGAACGGCTTCCTCTTCGGTTGTGCCTCAGGGTTACAGTGACGGCCTGGGTTTTTACGAACAAGCGGCCATGTTCGCCTTAAAGAAGATAATCTAGGCCGCTCGAATAACTCCGCTGGAGGGCGGAGTTATTGGGAAAACCACGATAAACTTCGGCTTTCGGCTTACCGCCCATTTCACTGCTCGGGCAGATAAACCCGCCCACGGACCGCCGCCACTGCGAGGTCTTGACCCACTTCTGTACCTACCTTTTCGTAGACGCTCATCCACTCGTCGTTGCTCATTTCCTTGTCCATTACCAGCTTCAGCAACAGATTGTAGGAGTGGTTGCCGCCTGCCAGGGAGAGGATGACATCGTTGAGGCCGGTCATATCCTTGAACTTGCGGATCATGCCCAGTGCGTCGAATTGGACGGTAGAGAGGGGGAGAAATTCGTCGCTGCCCCGGTAGACCAGGCTGCTGATCTGCTCCAGCACGTTCATGGCTTTCTGGCGTAAAGCAGCCTCTTCCAGGGCCTTGCGGTGTGCCTCGAGGGCTTCCAATACCTTGGGCAATACGGGCTCGACAGAGGTGCCTCCCAGAATGCGTTGGGCCCGCTCGTGCCAGCCTTCAAAGGCCTTTGAGACTTCAATCACGCTGGCAGCCATGCCAGGGGAAGGAGGGCTCCCTTTGTCGAGTTGGCTGGCTACCTGGCGCAAGACCCCTCCCAACTCCCCCAGGCGGTTTTGCAGCCGCTGCCCCTCGTCCAATAGACCCATCACGTCTGTCATTCCGTCCAAATCTTCCAAAGATGTAATTACCATATTGATCCCCCTAATTACTCACGAGACCTTGCAGCAATGCGTGGGTTCTCGAGTTGATAAACAATTTACCTCAACTCTTTAACTTTGTTCCCATGATATAACCCTGAAGCTATGAGCCTGGACTTATTGGTGATTGCCCCTCACCCCGATGATGCGGAATTGGGCTGTGGGGGCTTGTTGGCGCGGGCTAAGGCCGAGCAGAAAAGCACCGGCATCCTCGACTTGACCAGAGGCGAGATGGGTTCCAAAGGAACGATTGAAATACGTGTCCAGGAGGCTACAGAAGCTTCTAAAATCCTGGGGCTGGACTACCGTGGCAACCTGGGCTTGCCCGATGGAGCCCTTGCCGATGTGGAGATGCAACGACAGGCGTTATCTAATGTTATTCGAGAGTTGCAGCCCAGGGTGGTGGTAGCTCCGTACGAATCGGATCGTCACCCCGACCATCTGGCGGCCAGCCGGTTGTGTGCGGCGGCGGTACATTTTGCCGGCCTGCGTAAGGCCGCAGTAGAAGGCAAACCGCATAAGGTAGAGCGGTTACTGCTTTACCCTGGCAACTATCCTGCCACGCCCACCCTCGTGGTGGATATATCAGACTACATTGAGGTGTGGGAGGCCTCGGTACGAGCCTACAAAAGTCAGTTTGAGGGCGAAAAGGTTTCCGAGACCGTGCATGCTGGAGGGGTCGAGGCACGGCGGGCGTTAAGGCGTTACTGGGGCAATTTGGTGGGCATGAGCTATGCCGAACCCCTGATAAGCCTGGTGCCTTATTTGACCAAGCCGTGGTGAGATTGCCCAAGCTCAAAAATCTATCTCGAGCTTGTAGCGCCCACTCCGGCCCTGCTGGTCAAGCTCGAGCTTGAAGCGTTCGGTGCCCCGCTGGTATACGGCCTCGACTTTGGTCGCAGGGCCTTTGTACTCGAGCCCGATTCGTACCCAGCCCCGGTTTACCAGCCAGTTGTGGAAGAAAGCGTAGACCTGATCGAGGGAGTCGCGGGTCTCGAAGTCGGCCTCGCTCGAGCCCCCCCGCTCTTCGCGTTTGAGGGCTGCACTGCCCGGATAAGCCGGTAGACCCAGCCGCGCATTGAGCACAAACCCCGAAGGTTGGGGTGCAGGCGCAGGCCGCACCACTGGCGGGGGAGTGGGTTCGGGCCTGACGCCCACCACGCAGGCCGAGAGGATGAGCGGAAGCAATAAAACTAGAGCACGCATGGCGATTCCAATCTAGCAACCCCAAATGAGTAAACTGAAAGCATGGGTATAAAGGTAGGCTACAAAACCCTGCTCGAGCGAGCCTTGGCCGAAATCGAGACCATCTCGGTAGAAGAGGCCAAAGGCTACCTGGGCCACCCCGACTATGTGTTCGTAGATCTGCGGGACATCCGCGAACTAAAACGCGAAGGCAAAATTCCCGGTGCCTTCCATGCCCCACGGGGAATGCTGGAGTTCTGGGTAGACCCCGAAAGCCCCTACCACAAACCCATCTTTGCCTCGGGCAAGAAGTGGGTTTTCTACTGTGCGGGGGGCTGGCGCTCGGCCCTGGCCGCCCAGACGGTGCAGATGATGGGCCTGGAACCCGTCTGCCATATAGAGGGCGGCTTTACGCAGTGGGTTAGGGCAGGCGGAGCAGTGGAGCAGTTGGAGAAATAGCGAATGGTAAACAGCCAACAGCTTGCGGGTAGCTTAGGGCGGTTACGGCGGGCTCCTGGGATCGCAAGGCGACGCAGAGGCGGTTTCCCAAGCCACCAGCCATGCGAATAATTGAAAACCGCCCTATAAACTAGTCTCGATGCCTACACTGGATCAGCTGTTTTCCATCTTTGGCCAAGCCGCACCGGCCATCCCGGTCACAGGTGTGACGCACGATTCGCGCCTGGTTCAGCCCGGTTTTGTGTTTGTCGCTATTCCTGGGGTTCCATTGCCCAGCCGGACACCCTTTGACGGGCACGACTACATTCCCCAGGCGATTGAAAATGGGGCTGCGTCCATCGTGGGTATGCGCGACCTGGACTTGCGCGTTCCCTACCTGCGGGTGGGGGACTCGAGGGCCGCCCTGGCTGATCTGTCGGCAGCTTTTTGGGAGTATCCAGCACAAAAACTGCAGTTGATCGGTATCACCGGCTCCAAGGGCAAAACCACCGTCACGGTGCTGGTTCATTACCTGCTGCAAGCGACCCGCCCGCCGGTGGGAAGGCTCTCCACAGTGGGTATCAAAATTGGTCAAGAAGAGCTTTTCTTGCCCGGCCACTTCACCACCCCCGAAGCGCCGCAGGTACAGGAGATGCTGCACCGTTTTGTGACCGCAGGCTGCCAGCAGGCCGTGCTCGAGGTGAGCAGCCACGCGCTGGCGCTGGAGCGGGTGCGGGGACTGGAATATCAGGTGGGGGTGTTTACCAACCTCTACGAAGATCACCTCGACCTGCACGGCAGCATGGAGAACTACTTTGCCGAGAAAAAGAAGCTATTGGAGCGCTCGAGCTTTGCCATCGTGAACAGCGACAACCCGTGGACAAAAGCCCTGCTGGGCCGCTCCCAGACCTGGAGCTACGGCCAGGAGGGGGACTGGCAAGCCCACAACCTGGTGGAGAGCCGTACGGGCCTCGAGTTCGAGGTGGTCTCGCCCATCGGTCGGTTTACCGTACGGCTCCCGATGGTGGGCCGCTTTAATGCCGAGAACGCCCTGGCCGCCCTGGCCGCCGCTGCCCAGATGGGCCTCTCGGTGGAGCAGCTCCAGGCCGGTCTGGCTGGTTTTCCCGGCGTGCCGGGCCGGATGCAACTCGTGCAGAGCGAGCCCTTTCGGGTGGTGGTGGACTTTGCCCACACCGGGATCAGCCTCGAGGCTGCCCTCAAGACCCTGCGCCCCACCACCCAGCACCGCCTGGTGGTGGTGATTGGGGCCGCCGGGAATCAGGATCCCAGCCGACGCGTGGGCATCGGCCAGGTTGCGGCTCAATTGGCCGATTTTGCCATTTTTACCGAGGAAGACCACCGCACCGAGTCGCTGGAGGCCATCCTGCACAGCATGGCTCAGGCCCACCGTGATCCCCGCCGGCATGTGCTCATCCCCGACCGGCGCGAGGCCATCCGCTACGCCATCCGGGAAGCCCAGCCAGGCGACACCCTGCTCTTTAGCGGCAAGGGCCACGAGCGGACGCTCGAGCGGGGCCTCGAGGCCATCCCTTGGAACGAGGTAGACGAAGTGGGCAAGGCCCTGGAAGAGCAAAAATCCAAGGCGGCAGAACCGTTAGACTAGAGCCATGCGGCGCGATGACCTGGTTCGCTGGCTGGACGAGTACCTCAAAATCCGTGACTTCAAAGACCCCTCGCTCAATGGGTTGCAGGTGGAGGGCAGGGTCGAGGTACATCGAATTGGGGTCTCGGTAGACGCAGCCCAGGTGATCTTCGACAAGGCCGCCCTGGCCCAGGCGGATTTTCTGATTACCCATCACGGGCTCTTTTGGGGGCAGCAATTCCCGATTGTGGGCTACCAGAAGAAGCGGCTGGAAAAACTTTTTTCGGCGGGAATCAACCTCTACACGGCCCATCTCCCGCTGGATGCCCATCCAGAAGTAGGCAACAATGCGGTAATTGCCCGCGAGCTGGGGCTCTTGGATCTGGAGCCCTTTCCCCATCCCAAGTATGGCAATATCGGCTATATTGGACGTTTTAGTCAACCGCAAAGCGTGGCCCAGGTGGAAGACCAGATCGGGCAGATGACTGGAATGCAACCGCTGGTACATGCAGCAGGATTGAACGAAGTGCGTCGGGTAGGTGTGGTCTCGGGTGGAGGGGCGGGCGATGCGGGACTGGCCAAAGCCCTGGGCTGCGATCTCTACATTACCGGGGAGCCCTCGCACGCCCACTATCACGAGCCCTTTGAACTGGGCATCAATGTGATGTATGCCGGCCACTACGACAGCGAAACGTTTGGGGTGAAGGCTCTGGCAGCGCGGCTGGAAGAAGAATTCGGCCTGCCGTGGGTGTTTCTCGAGCACCCCACGGGGTTGTAAGTATGAAAAATCTTTGTTCCAACATCTTCAGTATCAACAACCCGGAGCAACAGTGAACGGCCTCTTCCTGACCTTTGAAGGCCCGGAGGGAGCTGGCAAATCCACCCAGGCAAGACGCCTAGGGGCCTGGTTGCTGGAGCAAGGCTATCCAGTCACCCAGACCCGCGAACCGGGCGGCACCAGGCTGGGGCAGGCCATCCGCGGGCTTTTGTTACATCAGGATCACATGTGCGCCGAGGCCGAGTACCTGCTCTACTCCGCCGACCGCGCCGAGCATATGCAAACCCTGATCCGGCCAGCCCTGCAGCAAGGCCAGGTGGTGCTGTGCGACCGCTGGCTGGACTCCTCCCTGGCCTACCAGGGCTATGGGCGGGGACTGGACTTGGGCTGGTTGCGGGCAGTGGCTCAGGGGGCCATCCAGGGTGTGAAGCCCCACAGGACTTTTCTGTTCGATCTGCCGCCCGAGGTGGGTTTGCGGCGGTTCGAGAACCCGGATCGGCTGGAACGCGAGCCACTTGAATTTCATCGACGGGTGCGGCAGGGTTACCTCGAGCTGGCCGCCGCCGAACCCGAGCGCTTTGTGGTGCTGGATGCAACCCGGACACCCGAGGAACTGCAAATCCAGTTGCGCGAACACCTGCGGCACCTGCTGGTATGATGCGAGCTTTGACCCCGGTCTCATTCATCTTTGTGGGCTTACGGTAAGGTATGAGGCGTGGCTCGAGCTTTCTTCGCACTCTTGGCCCTGCTGGGGATGGCCCTGGCCCAGCCCCAGGTGCCGGTCTGGGGTTTCCGCGTTGTCAATACCTACCCCCACGACCCCACGGCCTTTACCCAGGGGCTGATCTATCACGATGGCTTTTTGTATGAAGGTACTGGCCTCTTTGGCCAGTCCAGCATCCGCAAGGTTGAACTCAAGACCGGGCGGGTGCTGCAACAAAGGCCGCTGGCCCAGAAATACTTCGGTGAAGGCATCACCCTATTTCAAAACCGCTTTTACCAGCTTACCTGGCAAAACCAGGAAGGTTTTATCTACGACCTGAACTTCAATCCAGTAGGGCGCTTCACCTACCAGACCGAGGGCTGGGGCCTAACCCACGACGGCCAGCGCCTGATCATGTCGGATGGCTCGGCCCAGTTGTTCTTCCTCAACCCCCGCACCCTGCGGCCCGAGCGTACCCTCACGGTGCGGGCGGCAGGGCAGCCGGTGCAACGGCTAAACGAGCTCGAGTACATCCAGGGCCGCATCTGGGCCAATGTCTGGCAGACCAACCGCATAGCCATCATCCACCCCCAGAGCGGCAACGTGGAAGCCTGGCTCGATCTGACTGGGCTGACCCTGCTGACCCGGGCCCGCAATCCCGACCCTGACGCAGTGCTCAACGGCATTGCCTACGATGCCCAAAACAACCGATTGTTTGTGACTGGAAAACTCTGGCCTTTCTTGTTCGAGATTGAAGTTGTGCGCAACCCATGAGCAGCTTTGGACGTATTCGTGGCTATGGCCTGGGGCTAATTGCCCTGGCGATAGCGCTGTCCACCACGGGCTATTTTTTGGCGGGACAGACCCTGAATATGCGCTCGTCGCAACAACGCACATGGCTGGCTCCCAGGAATATCGCTACCTTCACCACCCTTAAAGGCTCGCTCGAACTGCCGATCTACAAGATCGGCAACCCTCGGCAATTCGAAACCTTTCCGCGCCAAAATCTGAAAGCCAACCAGGGCATCCTGTACCGTTTCCCCCAGGCCCGTGACGATAGCTGGACAGGCCTGGGATTCAAGGCGGCGGTGTCGGTGGCTTTTTTGGATAGCCGGGGAAAAATTCTGACCATTCTGGATATCGAACCCTGCCCCGCGCCTCCCCAGGGCAAGAACTGCCGTAGCTACGAACCAGGGGTGGTCTACCGGCAAGTGTTGGAAGTAAACCGGGGCTGGTTTGCCCAGAACCAGGTGGGGCCAGGCGCGATGGTGAGTGTAAAACTGCTCGAGAGCAGTCCGTAAAAGTCGTGCTGGCCTCACAAAATAATCCTCAAACACTTGAGAAATATCTCCGCCCCCTTCGATTGAGATGGATAGTTACTCAACAACAGACCATCCACCCAAACACGGAGTGTGCACCATCCTTTCTGAAGACCGCGCTATCGCACTCTTCACAGACATGGCCTCCTCTCCGGGAGGCCACTGTACTGTGCAGAACACGGTAGTCAAGTTGGTGAGAGGCTCAAGGATTATGAAGAGCGGTTCCCACGAATACCCAGTACAGCAGTTTTGGCAGTACTGGAGCGGTTCTCGGAAAGAACCCAGCCATCCCCGAAAGTCAAAAACTGTACAGAACTCGTTTTTTTGCCGCTAGGAAACTCGATCCCAAGCACCCGTGGGCCGTGCGCGGCCCACGCTTGGGTGCGTAATACCAACTCTGCGCGTGAGTGGCGCTAAACGCACCTCTCACTTGCCGCGCCGGTTAGGTTCCGGCTGTGCTAGTGCTTCGCACCAGAATTGCGTAAGCGACCCTGCCTGAGGCGCGTCCGAGGGTCTCTCAAGTGGCTTTTGGGGTCAGCTACAAGCAGAACTGGTATAAGCGCGGAGGTCGGGCACTCATCGTGCAGGCTGAGCGGGCTGGGCCTGCTGCAAGCTGCGCAGGTCGAGCAGGAAGTTGCCAGTGGTGGGCACCATAATGGTCTGGATATTGGGAGCTAGTTTCTCGGCCACGGTGAGCTGGACAACCTGTGGGCTTTGCCGCAGGGCTTCGCCGCGCAGGCGGATGGCCTGGGCTTCGCCCTCGGCCCGCAAAACAGCGGCATCACGCTCACCTTTGGCCTGCACCACTACCCGCTGGGCAGCAATTTCAGCTTGTTGGCGGCGGTTGACCTCGACCTGCACCTGCTGCTCGGCAGTTTGCTTTTCCTCGATGACCTTGGCGACCGATTGCGGAATATCAATCCGGCGCAACAGCACCGAGATCAGATCGATGTGTTGTGCGTCTAGGTCTTCGCGCAGTTCCTTGGTAACGGCGGCCTCGAGCTGGGTTCTTTGCGTGCTGATGAGCTCGGCAGCGTTGAATAAACCCACTGCGTCGCGCACCTTGCTGCGGATTTGTGGGGTAATGAGGGTCTCGAGGTAGTTGGGCCCCAGGTTGCGGTGAAGTTGGGCGGCTTCATCGCGTTTAATGCGGTATTGCACGGTCACATCTACACCTATATCCAAGCCCTCTTTGCTGCGGGCATTGATGGCATCCTCACCAGGCGTGGTAGCCCCAGAAGGAGCGGGACCAGTGGCCAGGGTTACTTCTTTCAAGCGAGCATCGTACAGAATCACGCTTTGAATGCCGGGAATTACAATACGAAAACCTTCTCCCAGCGGTGTGGGTTGTACACCGCCAAACACATTGAATACCACCCCCACATTACCTGCCGGAACCACCACAAAGCTCTGCGAGATAGCCGCAATCGCCAGTCCGGCCAGCAATAGCGGTACCCCCAAAGCCCGACGGGCGCCAGGCTGCGCTAGTAAAAAAATGCCCAGGATGGCCACAACGATTCCCAAGAGTAGAAACATACACACCTCACCCCCTCAACGATACGCTACCAGTATCACGGATGAAACGCCTCCTGCGAAAGGAGCAGAGCGGTAAAGAAAAAGCCACAAGCTTTTGCGCAGCTGGTAGCTTTGCGATATGAGCTTGTGGAAACCGTTCTAAATAACTGCACGGTATGTTTGTCGCTAATATCAAGCCGGAATACAGGTGGGTACTGTACTACCAACGCTATTTCAGCGATAGATCTTGTGCACAGTTTTGATAAATTTAGAGTGCAGCTTAATCGGCAGCGGCACCGCCCAAGTCTTGGGAACCCTGGCTTTTAGATTCGGACTTTGGGGAGGGGTTGGTTTTGTTTTGCGACTTGGAATCGTTGATGTACCAACCCGAACCCTTGAACACCACCGCCGGAGCAAAGATCAGGCGTTTGATGGGGGCGCCTGTCTCGGGGTGGTGGGTGTAGGCGGGGTCGTGAAAGCGCTGTTCGAACTCGTAGTGTTCGCCGGTCTCGAGGTTCTGGTAAACGTACCTGGGCATGGCTGACTCCTGTTAGACAAGATGGGGATTTGTCTTGAGGGGTCACTTCCCTCAATAGTCAACTATATTGACAGAAGCAGGCTCAGACTGTCAACGGAATAGGTCACAGCGTTCACGGTCGGCCACAACGCCTGGCCTTTGACCAACCGCTATCGGCTATCAGCCCTTCTGGATGGGATACTGGAATCCATGACCAAAGCAGAACTGCGGCGCTGGGCCAAGGAAGTACGGGGCAAACTGCCGGTTTCCCAGCTATCAGTCCAGGTAAACCAGCACCTGACCCACTTCTTGTCTGAGCGGCGGGTACAGCATATTTTGTTCTACAGTGCTTTTGGCTCCGAGCTAGACCCTGCTGGGTTGCAAAGCCTCTACCCAGCCACCTATTACCTGCCCCGTGCCCGCACCTACCAGTTGGAAGTCCACCCCCTGCCCTGCAAGCTGACGAAGCATAGATATGGCTTCTGGGAGCCAGTCGCAGACGCCCCCAGGGTGGAGCCAGGCCTGCTGGAGGTTGTCCTGGTGCCAGGGCTGGCCTTCGACCCCAGGGGCCATCGTCTGGGCTATGGGCAGGGCTTCTATGACCGCTTTCTGGCGCGACTGCGCCCGCAGACCCTGACCCTGGGTCTGGTGCCGGAAGCCCTGGTGCTGCCCGAACTGCCCCACGACCCCTGGGATATTCCAGTGCAGTTTCTGGCTACCGAGCAGGGTATCAGGCCCACCACCCAAAACCCTAGGGGGTTCTGAAATACCAGGGCATGGGGTCGGTGGGTACACCATGCACCCGAATCTCGAAGTGCAGGTGAGGGCCGGTGGAGAGCCCGGTACTGCCCACGTAGCCAATCAGATCGCCCGCACTGACCCGTTGACCCGTTTCTACCGTGACCTTGGACAGATGCCAGTAGCCGCTGCACACGCCCAGACCGTGCTGCAAGACCACCGCATTGCCCCGCACAAACAAGGGCTCAGCCAGCCCCACCACCCCTGGTGCTGGAGCATAGACCGGGGTTCCGGTAGGAGCACCATAGTCCAGCCCTTCGTGGTAGCTGCGGAAAGGGCCACCGTTGTAGCTGCGGCGAATGCCAAAGATGGTGGTAATGCGGTTGCTGTTTACCGGGCGTTTCCAGGCTGCTTGCCAGACCTGCTGCGGGGGGCCTGCCGCGCAGACTTTGAGCAATTGGTTGCGTTCGGCAATCACCCGGTCTTGCTGTAGCAGGTTCAGGCGATCTGGGGGCAAGGTGAGGGCCTGGCGGCCCTTCTCTACTGCCACCACCCGCAGCAAAACGGTGTGAAGCGCCTCTCCAGCCCGGAAGTCCATCCGGTAGGCCCCTGGTTCATGCAACCTGGGCACCGCCAGCAGCAAACTGCCTCCACTGGCCTGGTAGCTAGTGCCTAGAAAGCGTACCTGTACGGGCAGTCCCCCCGCATTCACCCGCACCCGAAAGGTCTGCCCCTGGGTGAGCCGGAGGGGTAGTTCGATAGCGGTGAAAGGGGTGGGCAAATTAGTGAGGGAGATGCGCTCCAGCTGGCTGGGCTGCCCACTCAGCCGGAGTACCTGCCCGACGCGAATTTGGGTGGGGTCGCTGATGTTGTTGAGTACCTGCAAGGCCTCAACGGTGGTGTGGTATTGCTTGGCGATGCGGAAGAGGGTTTCGCCGGATTGGACGGTGTGGGTGCTCTGGGCCAATGCCAGGGAACACAGGGCGAAGAAGGCAAAAAACCAGCGATGCATAAGGTTAGTCTATCGCCTTGGATGAAGCTGTTCTGGTGAGGAGCGCTCTACTGGAAGCAGTCGTAGTCGGGCCAGCGCTGGATGGCCTGGGTAGCGTTCTCGAGCCCCCGCTTGAGCTCGGCGATAAAGCTCCAGTCGTTCCAGGGGCGGCTGTTGAAGAGGGCAACCACCACCACGCGGCCCGGCAAACGCAAGAGCAGCGTGCGGCTTCCGGCAAAGGCCCCGTCGTGGCTCCACTCGAGCTGATCGAATGGCAGGGTCAGCACCAGGGGCTGCTTCTCTTGAGGGTTGCCGGTCTCGCTGCTGCCCTGACCAGCGGCCCCCGCCAGATTGTCAGGGGTAGCGGGCCGGGGCTGGGGCACCCGCACCCCCCAACCCAGGGCGTAGTAGTGCGGGGTCTGGGCGTACTGCGCGAGCCTGGGGCGGCGGAACATCTCTTCCAGGGCTTCGCGGGAGAGGGGAGCGGCCAGGCTGCGCAAGCCCTCCAGTACCACCACCAGGCGCGCCAGGTCGGGCGCGGCGGCCACCAAACCCCCATTGGCATCGTGGGCCTCGAGGTAGAACTCACCATAGGGCCGATTGACCAGGGTACCATCCACTACCGATTTGGTTAGGGGAGCCCCTGGAAAATCGTAGTAGCGCACCTCGCCTGGCAGGCGGTCTTGCAGGCGGGTTTTGCCTGACCGCAGGCTATAAATACCCATCTGTCGCAGCATTTCGCGCACATAGGCTTCATAGCTCTGGCCGCTTATTTTTTCAACCACCCGTCCCAGCACGGCATAGCCCAGGTTGGAGTAGGCCGAGCGTGTGCCGGGGGCAAAGCTCAGGCGGCGGCCCATCATGAAGCCGATGAGTTCCTGGCTCGAGAGGTTCTCGGAGCGCCGCATGGCCCTGGCGATGTCGCCCAGCGTCGGGCGGAACATGGGGTCGCCGGCCCAGTTGCGGTTCCAACCGCCCGAATGCTGCAAGAGATCGCGCAGGGTGATGTTCTTCAGGCGGGGGTCGGTGATCTGCCCGCCATAGGGTTTGATGTTGACAAAGTTGAAGGCTTTTTCGCTCAGGAAGGTGTTCAGGTCGGGGTAGACGCCCTGAAACACCAGGCTCTCGCCCAGGTGCAACACCGCCACGGCGGTGATGGGCTTGGTGAGGCTGGCCAGCCGAAAAAGTGAGTCTGGTTGCACGGGTTCTTTGGCCCGCAGATCGGCCCAGCCATAGCCCCTCGAGAGTACCAGCCGCCCATCCTTGGCCACCGCAAGCGCACCGCCAGGAATCTGGTAGCGCTCCATCAGCCGGTTCATCACCCGGTCATAGGGCTCGAGGCTTGCTGCGGTGTAGCCGGTGACCGGGCGACTGGGCGTACCCACCACAGGAGGCACACAGATGGTCTGGGCCAAAGCCCACCCCATCAAGGCGACCAGGCAGAAAAGGGTTTTGAGGCTACGCAGCATTTGAAACTTCCTGGTGGAGTGTTTGTGAAGATGGAGGGCTGACAGCTTTATAGCTTGAAAAGGTTAGTAGTTAAAAAAGTGAGTACCTCGAAACGGGGCTGTACTTTT
>JBBIUP010000031.1:0-23672 GCA_037440185.1 Meiothermus sp.
AGGGCGACCCTGCCAAGTATGGTAAGGAAATTGCGGGTGATTTGTGGGAGGGAAAACGTACCCTGATCCTGCTACGCTTCCTGCAAAAAGCCGGTGTGGGCGAACGCACGCGGGCTGAGAATTTGCTGCGAATTCCTCGGGAACAAAAATCCGCGGTCGAGGTACGTTGGTTGCATCAACACCTGTTGCAATCGGGCGCGGTGGCCTATGCGCAGACCGTGGCCGAGCAGATGTTGGCCGAAGGGCTGGCGACGCTCGAGCCCGTTCTGCTCAAGGCCCCCAGGAGCACGGTCGGAGCGGTGGTACTGCAAATCCTGCAAACCCTGGTCAGGCGCGAAGCGTAAATTACAAAATCTAGTACGATATTTGGTATTCAAACGCCCAACCTCCGGCGTGATTTGGTTCCGGTTTCGGGGTTTCACTCGAGCACTGCGGCCTTTCTCAAGCGGGTGCAGGAAGGCAATCGGCTAATGTACATCATCGATTACAAGGAAGAACTGATACGGAATTAGCCTCCACACTTTCCTTTGAGATTCTACAGTGTTCGGGCCAATTCCTCCTGTACACCCCTCCCTTCGGTCGGCGAAAAAAGCGTATCCCGTCTATCGCTTCCGAGCACGGGCCGCGAAGTGTCGGGGGATTATGTACCATGAACCTGCCTCCTTTGTTACGTACTTAGAGCGGTTTTCAGAAAGAATACCGCAATCCCCAAGAGGAGAAGTGCTGTTCCGGGCTTATTTTTTGCCGCTGCTCCCAGCGGCAAAAAATAGAGGGAACCGCGATAGGGAGCGCCTCACCGCCGCACCACCATCGCCACCCCCACCGCCGCCAGTCCCATCCCCAGCAGGGCCAGCAGCCCCAACTGCTCACCAAACAAAAAGTAGGCTTCCAGCGCCGTAGCAGGTGGCACCAGATAGAACAGGCTCGCTACACTGCTGGCCGAGTTGTGGCGAATTAGGTACATCAAGAGCAGAATGGCCCCTATCGAGAGCACCACGATCAGCCAGCCCAGCGCAAAGGCGAACTGCGGCGTCCACTGGATCTGCATGGTCTCGCGAAACAGCAGTGCCAGGACAAATAACCCCGCAGAAGCGGCCACGTATTGCACCACCGTCCCACCCACCAGCGGCATCTGCGAGGCAAAGCGCTTCTGGTAGAGCGTGCCAAAGGTGGTGCAGAGCAGGGCCAGCCCTATCGCCACAAAAGCCGAGGACTCGATGTGCAGGATTCGAGCGCTCTGGGCCTTCTCGCCTACCACCAGCCCCACCCCCACAAAGCCCAGCAAAAGCCCGGCCCACTGCACTGCGTTCACCCGCTCGCGCAGCAGAGACTGGGCCAGGATTGCGGTCAGGATGGGCTGCAAACCCACAATCAGGGCCGATAGTCCGGCAGGCATTCCCCTCGAGATGGCGAAGAACACCCCGCCTAGATAGCCCGCGTGCAACAGCAGCCCCGAAACGCCTATATGCAGGTTCAAGGCCCAGCCCTTAGGCCAGGGCGAGCGCAGCAACCAGGCCAGACCCAGGAGCAACCCCACCACCATTACCATCCGCACCCACAAAAAGGTGAAGGGCTCGGCGTAGGGCAGGCCAAACTTGGCCCCCACAAAGCCAGTGCTCCACAGCAACACAAAAAGGATGGGGGCTAGGGTCGCCAGCCGCACCTCAAACCCCCATCCATTGCAGCAACCACAGCGCCCCCATTCCCACCACCAGCGTAAGCAGGATGTTCTTGAAGCGCCAGGCCACCACGGCCGCGATGATTCCGGCCAGCAAGCGCTCATTGTCCAGCCCGATGGCCCACTGCCCATCAGCGGTGAGCAAAGCGGGGAAGACCAGCCCAGCCAGGGTTGCGGCGGGCACGTAGCGCAGGGCCTGTTGTAGGTTGGGCGGGAGGCTGAAGCGTTCCAGCATCGCCAGGGGAAGGTAACGCAGCGCAAAGGCAATCAGGGTCATGCCCAGCAGGGTGATCCAGAGTTCCAGATCGCTCATGGTTTGTCCCCCGATCCTGTGGCCCTATTTTCCAACCACACCCCTGCCCATATGCCCGCGATGGCCCCGATAAACAACCCCGAGCGGTAGGGCAAGCCGATCAGGGCAGTAGAGACCAGCCCACCCACCAGAGCGGCAAACAGGCTGGGCCGGCTTTGCACCGCCGGAACCAGCAACACCAGAAAACACAGCGGCACCGCAAAATCCAGCGACCAGGCTTCGGGTAGACGCGCCCCCAGCAGCGCACCGATGTAGGTACAGACCACCCAGCCCAGCCATAACACCAAGCCGATACCCATGTAAAACCAGGGGGTCATGCGCGGGCCCAGCACCCCATACTGGTTCAGCGCCAGGGCGAAATTCTGATCCACCATCAAGAAAGCGGCCAGCAATTTCATACGCGAGGACAGCACTTCTAAGGGCTTGGCCAGGGCGCTGCTGTACATGATGTACCGCAGGTTTACCACCAGGGTGGCCAGCCATACGAAGAAGATGGAGGCCCCCGCCCCGATCAGTTGCAGGGCCACCAACTGGGCCGCCCCAGCAAACACCAACACCGACATTACCGTCACTTCCACCGCGCTCAACCCAGCCTTCACCCCCGCTATGCCGGTGACCAGGCCAAAGGGCACGATACCCACCGCAATGGGCAGCGATACCAGCACCCCCCGCCAGAAAGCTGCCTGGGGCGTGGGAGGAACGGCATTTACAGCCATGCTTTCATCTGCTCCTCGGTCAGGTTGCCCCCGCACAGGATGGTGGCCACCCGTTGTCCTTTGAACTGGGGGTGGGCCAGCAGGGCCGCGACACCGACTGCGCCGGATGGCTCCAACACCAGCCCCAGATGCTGGTGCACCAGCCGCATGGCTTGCAGGATGGTGGGGTCTTGGACCAGCAACACCTCGTCCACCAGGCCCTTCAAGTCTTGCAGGGCTTCGGGCACCGGAGTCCGCACCCCGATGCCATCGGCAATGGTGGTGATAGAAGGGGTCTGCACCGGGGTTCCGCTGCGCCAGGATTGTTCCATCGCCGGCGCTCCGGCAGCGCTCACCCCTACCACCTGTACCCTCGGAGCCTGGGCCTTGACCCAGCGGGCGATACCGGCAATCATCGCGCCGTTGCCCAGGGAAATCAGCAGGGTATCGAAGGGTTTGGGGTAACGCAACAATTCCAGGCCCATCGTAGCCGCGCCTTCGGAGAATTCCACATTGCGGCTGTCCTCGACAAAGAGCAGGCCGTGCCCGGCAGCATACTCCTTGGCGGCCAGCTTGGCGGCATCGAAGTCCTCCCCCGCCAGCCGCACGGTTGCACCCAGGGTCTGCATCCGGGCAATCTTGAGCGGATTGGCGTTGAATGAGGCAAAAACCGTTTGCTGGATGCCACGCTTACGGGCCGCATAGGCCATCCCCTGGCCAAAGTTGCCCGCCGAGGCGCAGATCACCTCGAGCGGGTTGGGGTTGCGTACAAAGAAATAGTCGGCCCCCCGTCCCTTGAAAGAACGAATGGGATTGAGGGTTTCGACCTTGACCACAAGTTCGACCCCCAGCACCTCGCTCAAACTTTCGGCGGGGAATTGGGGCGTGTTTAGAAAAACCGGATCAATGACCTGGGCCGCCTGCTGGATGTTTTCAAGCTTCAGCCGATGGGGAATGTCCGAGACCCCAAGCGTGGTGCGCACATAGCTCGAGCCATTGGGTTCGCGGGTCAGGAAACCCCGATCCACCAGCTCGCGGCGCAGCAAGGCCCAGTCTTCAAAGGTGTGCCAGTTGCGCAGAATCTCACCTACCTGGGCCTCGCTGTAACGTTGGTTGGTCTGAAACTTACAGGCCAGATATTCAATCACCAGGGTCTTTTCTTTGGGCTTGGTGGGCCAGCGCACCACCTGGGCCAGGTTGTTGAGCAAGGGTCTGAGTTCGTTCATTGGCAAAACTCCAGGGCGGTTTGCAGGTAAATATCCATGTACCGTTCTACCCTTTCCAGGTCGAGCTTTTCCAACTCCACCAACACCTTGCCCATCCTGACGATGGCATCCACATCCAGGTCGGGGCGCGAGCCGTGAGCGGCTTTGCCGTGGGTTTCTACCTCAAGCCAGACAAAACCCTTCTGGGTAACCACTGCATTCTGCGAGCTGGGCTCGGTCACGATGTCGGCATCGGCCCCAAAGTGTCGGGCCAGTTCAAAGCTGCCCAGGCTGGCACACTCTTCGCCGGACACACAGGCCACCATCACGTCGCCGCGCAAGTTCAGTTCCTTAGACGTGGCGGCTGCAATCAACATCGCGGCCACGCCCCCCTTCATGTCGTAAGCTCCGCGCCCGTACATGCGGTTGCCTTCGATACGCGGGGCGAAGGGTGCCTCCATCCCGGTGACCCCAACCGTATCCATATGCCCGTTGAAGAGCAGGCTTTTGCCTCCACCGGTGCCTTTGGCAACGCCCACCACACTGGGGCGGCCCGGAGTGGTTTCCAACCAGTGGGTTACAAAGCCTTTGCCGTGCAACCAACCTTCAATAAACTTTGCAATTTCACCTTCGCCCGCCGCGCCTGGCACCAAACTGGGGTTCACCGAGTTGATGGCGACCAGTTGGGCCAGCAGTTGTACCACCTCGGTTGTCTGGGTCGTCTTAGCCACAGGACTATCCTTTCAAGCGGGCCAGGGCGTTGTGGAAGTGGCGGTACAGGCGTTGCTGCGCGGCTTCAACATCGCTGGCAACTATAGCCTCGAGGATGCCGGCGTGCTCCTGAACCGAGACCAGCCCCAGCGTGGGGCTGCCGAAGTAGGTCAGCTCGAGGCGGTAGTGTTTCACCCGTAGACCACGGATAATCTCTATCAGTTCGGGATTGCCGCAGTGGCGAACATATTCATCGTGAAAAGCCGAGTCGGCTTCTACCGCTGCAGGATTGTCGGCATTTTTGAGAGCAGCCCGGAGCCACCCATTGGCTTTGCGCATGGTACTCAAGCTGGCTTTGTCCAGCAGCGGAAAAGCCAGCCGCAGGGCCAGTCCATCCAGCACCGCCCGAATCGGATAAATCTGCTCGGCTTCTTTCAGATCCACTGGCCTGACCCGCGTCCAGCGGTTTTTGGCCGTCTCGACCAGCCCTTCATCCTCTAGGCGGCGCAGGGCCTCGCGCACAGGGGTGCGGCTGATGCCCAGGCGCTCGGCCAGTTCCTGGTCGCGCAGTTGTTCGCCCGGTTCCAGCTTCCCCTGCACGATCCAGTCGCGCAGTTGTTGGTAGACCGACTCGCGCAGGATGGGGCGCTCGAGGGTCGGGGTAGATTCGGGTATAGGCACGCTTCACCTCTTTAAGGGGTCTGGCTGGCGCAGCGAAGATGTGCCAGCAGGCTCAGGTCTTGCCCAGAAGGAAACACCCGGCGGGTCTCGATTTCCCGCAGATATCGCTCCATGCGCCCATGGGCTTGATTCAAGAGTTCTTGGGGAAAATCCGGCATCTGCTCTCCAGTGAAATGTAATATATCACATACTAGAATCAATTACCCAGAGCCCGTTGTGGATGACTTGCCGCCCAATCCCCCTCGAGAAACCGCTGTTTTTTCGGCTTCGAGCGGGGCCTGTCTTCTTGTGAGGGGCTGCACTTACATTTAGGGCACCTCTGGGAGCAAAATAGGGCATTATGGCCAAACCCATCCTGATGACCATTGATGACGATGCCCAGGTACTGGGGGCCATCGCGCAGGATTTACGCCGCAAATATGAGGATCAACTCATAGCCTGGCTCGAGCCCTACGTCCACAAACACCAGGGCAGCACCCGCGTGGACTCCAGGCCCGGCGATACCCGCTTTCAGGTACACTTGCCTATCCGTTAGCATCTGAGCAATGAAGTTATACCGATTCTGCTTATGACTGACCCAAAAAGCAATGAAAGAGACCCTCGGACGCGCCCCGGGCATAGTCGCTTGCGCGATTCCGGTATAACCGGAACCCAACTGGCGCGGCAAGTGGGCGGTGCTATATGAGCCGCCCACGCGCAGAGTTGGTATTAGATCATTTACCGCAAAGCCCCACCGGGAAGGCCGCCAAAGCCTTCGGTGCCTACTACACCGATGCCGCAGTTGCTCAGTTCCTGGTGCGCTGGGCTTTGCGCTCTCCCCACGACACGCTGGCCGATCCTTCGTTTGGCGGAGGTGTGTTTTTGGCAGCAGCCAGTGAGTACATACAGCAGCTCGGTGGCGACCCCGGTCAACAAATCTTCGGGGTGGAGTTGGACGAAGAAGTTCATGGGCGCACGGGTGCGGCATTGGAGGCCCACTTCTCGCTCAGCCAAAAGAACCTGATCCACAGTAATTTTTTCGATGTTGAACCTCAGCGCCTGCGCTTGAATGCGCTGGTGGGCAACCCCCCCTTCATCCGCTACCAGCGCTTCACTGGCGCAGAGCGAGATAAAGCCATCCAGCGAGCCGCCGAGCAGGGCGCAACCCTGGGCAAGCTCTCCAGTTCATGGGCGGCCTTTGTGGTGCACTCTACGGCGCTACTCAATTTGGGCGGGCGGCTAGGCTTGGTGATCCCTGCCGAGTTGGGCCATGCTGCCTATGCCCGGCCCGTGCTGGAATACCTGGCAAGGTCTTTCGGGCGCGTCACCCTGCTGACCTTCCACAAAAAACTGTTTCCCCACTTGAGCCAGGACACACTGCTGCTGCTGGCCGAAGGTCGAAGGTCAGAGGCTGAACCTAACGCTGTGTTTGAATTGCTGGATTTACACAGTGCAGCCGATTTAGCGGCTTTGCATCCTCCATCTGGTGCACGGCGGCATAGCCGCTGTCCCGAAGGGGATCGTCCATCTGGTGCATGGAGCGCGCTTCGTCCCGAAGGGGATCGTCCACACCCCAGCGCTCAGATCCTCGATACCCCCGCACTTACCTCAGGCCGGGAACGTTTGCTCGAGTACTGGATTCCCCACACGGCCCGCGAACTCTATCAGGGCTTGCGCGACTCTCCACAAACTTTCCATCTGGGCGAAATCGCCGACATAGGCATTGGCTACGTGACCGGCAACAACCTTTTCTTTCACCTGAGCCCGGAGCAAGTGGAGCAATGGAATATCCCGCCAGCGTTCCTCAAACCCGCAGTGCGGCGTGGGCGGGCCTTGAGGGGTTTGCGATTTACCCAGTCTGATTGGAGGGTGGCGGTGCAAAAAGGCGAAGCTGGGTATTTGCTGCACATCTCCCCCGAAGCCGTTTTACCCGTGGGGGTGAAGCAATATCTTCAGCATGGCGAAGCGGTGGGTGTTCACGAGGCTTACAAGTGCCGGGCACGAAAACCCTGGTACACCGTCCCCCACGTCTACCAGCCCGATGCCTTCCTCACCTACATGAGCAGCGAAACACCCCGACTCGTCGCCAACCAAGCTAAGGTTGTTGCACCCAACAGTCTGCATATCCTACGCCTTAAGTTCCCTCCCGCCTTCGGGATGGGGCGTAGCTTCCCTTTGGGGCAGGCTACTGCCCGTACACCCAGGGGTTGGAGTGCCAGAGCAATCGCGGCTTTGTGGCACACCTCGCTCACGCGATTGAGCGCGGAGATCGAAGGCCACGCGATGGGCGGCGGGATGCTCAAGATCGAGCCGGGGGAAGCCGAAAAAATGGTGTTGCCCAAACTCGATGCTGACATAGAAAAGCTGGAGGCTCTTGCCGATGTGCTTGATCGTCTTATGAAAAAAGGCCAGATAGAACAGGCGCAAAATCTGGCCGACCAGCTCATCTTGCGGGAGGGTTTGGGGTTGGCAGAGAAAGAAGTGGTGGCTTTGTCTCTAGCCAGCCAATACCTCAGCCTGCGCCGCCAACGAAAGCTACCGGGTCTCTAGCTTCACCCCGACCGTAGTGCGTGGTTTGAACCCCGGTAAGTTGACGTTCAGGAAGCTGCCCGCCTGGGTATTGTTCTGCAAGAAGCGCCCAAAGAAGACCGCCGCAAAGTGCCTTGCCAGGTCGTGGGAGCGCTCCTGGTCCCATACCGGCTCCCAGCAACGCCAGTAGTCTTCTTCCCTGCCCCGCACTTCGGCGGGGCACTCTACAAAGGGGTTGTGCTGTGCGGCCGTCAGGGTCAGGAGGTACTTGTTTTGCGAGCCCGCCTTGCGGAAGTATTCCAAAGCGTCGCGACCGTATGTCGCTACGTCGTCGGCCTCGCCCACCGCTACAAATAAAGGAAGCTTGAAGTTCGCCAGCGACCGGGCCCCAATCCAGGGTTGTCCGTAGGGAGCCATGGTAAACACGGCTTTGATGCGGGGATCGGGCTTGGCGATTGTGAGGCCGCGCACCGACTCTAACTGAGCAAAGAACGGCAGAGCAAAGCACGGCCCTTCGTTGTTGTTGGCCCGGCAGTATTCGCCCAGGGCCGCGCTGTCCAGCCCTGCGCCCGCCGCATTGATCACACTGTAACCGCCGTAGCTGTAGCCCAGCAGCCCCATGTTGTTGGCATCCGCACTCGGAATCTGTTTAGCCACCTCGCCAATAGCAAACAGAATATCCAGCGGCCTGTCCACAATGCTGCTGATGTAGTTCTGCTGGGTCAGGGTCTGGTAGGTCGAGCCGGGGTGGTCGAGCGAGGCCACCACGAAGCCCCGGCTGGCCAGATGCTCATTCAGATATGCAAACTGAAAACGGGTTCCGGGTTGTCCATGCGAGGCCACGACGAGCGGGAACTTGCCATTCGCGGGCACAGCATCCCGATTAGCACGTCCGGCAATCTTGACAGGGGTCTGTCCCACCACGCTTTCGTAGGTGAGGCTCTGCTGGGCTCCTGCTGTGGGATACCAAACCTCGGCGGTGATGACTCGGTTCTGGCGACTGGTATCGGTGAATTGCAGGGTCTTGACCCCAACTACAAAGTTGCCTGGTGTTGCTAACGGCGGTGCGTCGGGACGTTTCACATTGGCTCCCTGGCCCCACACGATGCCGCTGCAAAACAGCAGCACCATCGTGATTTTCTGAAGGTCTAGCATACATCCCTTTTTAGAGTTATGCGGATGTTGGTTGAGGTTCTCGAAACCAACTCCTGCTTGGTGCTGTTGCTACTTTGCCGTTCCCTTCGAGGGCCTCAGGGAACCCCCCAGTCGCTAAAACTTACGCGGCTTGGCTAAAGCTCTACAGCTCGAAAATTCCATTTTGAACTCGGTGCATAAGGCTTGTACCTTCTAACCTCAACATTTGATTTTTAGTTTTCAGCAACATGGGGCGCTTCAGCTGACCCGCTCCACCCGGATCATGTTGGTAGTGCCACGCACCCCAAACGGCACCCCTGCTGCAATCACCACATACTCGCCCGCTTCCGCCAGCCCCGTTTCCCTGGCCTTAGCCACGGCAATTTGCACCATGTCATCGGTGTCCTTGGGGTCTGGGGCTAATAGGGGCAACACATCCGAAACCAGTGCCAGTTGGTTGCAGATAAAGCGATTGGGCGTGAGGGCCAGGATGGGCACCGGTGGGCGGGTGCGGGCCACCCGGCGGGCCGCATCTCCTGTAGCCGTAAACACTACCACCGCTTTGACGCCAGTGGACTCCACCACATCGTCTACCGCTCGGGCAATGGCATCTTGCACGGTGCGATTGGCCGGTGGGCGCAATACGTTCAAGCGGTCTTTGTATTCCTGGGTGGCTTCGATGGTTTTGGCCACCCGGCTCATAAACGAGACCGCTTCCACCGGGTACTGGCCGGTGGCGGTTTCTGCCGAGAGCATGATGGCATCGGTACCGTCGAAAATCGCGTTGGCCACATCGGATGCCTCGGCGCGGGTGGGGCTGGGGTTTTTGATCATGGATTCCAGCATCTGTGTAGCTGTAATGACCGCCTTGCCAGCCTGCACGGCTTTGAGGATAATGCGCTTCTGCACAGCGGGCACCTCCTCCAAGGGCATCTCCACCCCCAAATCGCCCCGGGCTACCATAATGCCATCGGCCTCCTCCAGGATTTCATCGAAGCGAACCACCGCACTGGGCTTCTCGATCTTGGCCATCAGCCGGGCGCGGGAGTTGTGGCGGGCCAGGTAGTGGCGGGCCAACAGCAGGTCATCGCGGCTGCGCACAAAGCTGATGGCAACCCAGTCCACCTCGAGCTCAGCACCCAGGGTCAGGTCTTCGATATCTTTGTCGGTCAAGGCCGGGATCGAGAGATCGGCACCCGGAATATTAATGCCTTTGTTGTTGGACAGCCGCCCTCCAATAACCACCATGGTGTGAATATCGTTGAGGCGAACCTCCTCTACCCGCAGACGAATATTCCCGTCATCCAGGAGCAACTTCTGCCCCGGTTCAACATCGTTGGGCAAACCCCGATAGGTGGTCGAGACCCGCGTTTCATCCCCCTCGATGGGCTCGGAGGTGATGGTGAACTTTTGCCCTGGCTGAAGTTCCACTGCCCCTTCGCGGAAGCGCCCGCAGCGAATCTTGGGGCCTTGTAGGTCTTGCAGGATTGCCACCGTGCGGCCTAGTTCGGCTGATGCTTCACGGATCATGTGCACCGACTGGCGGTGGTCATCGGGCATTCCGTGGGAGAAATTGAGGCGAAAAACATCTACCCCAGCTTCGATCAAGGCCCGGATCACCTCGGGGGAGCGTGAGGCAGGCCCCAGAGTGGCTACGATTTTGGTTCGTTTTTGAAGTCCCATAGTTTTTGTCTCGGGTCTCAGGTCGCAAGTCGGTAGTCAGGATTTAACCTGAGACCTGCAACTTGCGACATCACTTGTTGAAGGCTTCGAAGCCCAGGAATTTGGCTCCCGCGCCCAGTTCCTCCTCGATGCGTAAAAGCTGATTGTACTTGGCCAGGCGATCCGAACGGCTGGCCGAGCCGGTCTTGATCTGCCCAGCATTGATGGCGACTGCAATGTCGGCAATGGTGTTGTCTTCTGTTTCGCCCGAGCGATGCGACATGATGGTGGTATAGCCAAAGCGGTGGGCCAGGCGGCAGGCCTCCAGCGTCTCGGAGAGCGTCCCGATCTGATTGACCTTGACCAGGATCGAGTTGCCCACGCCCAGGTCAATGCCCTGTTTGAGGCGAGCCGGGTTGGTCACAAAGAGGTCATCGCCCACCAACTGGCACTTGTGGCCCACCCGCTGCGTGAAGTATTTCCAGGTGTCCCAGTCGTCCTCGGCTAGGCCGTCCTCGATCGAGACAATGGGGTACTGGTTGATCCAGTTCTCCCAATAAGCCGCCATTTCTTCGCCCGAGAGGGCTTTGTTTTCGGCTTCCAGATGGTACTTGCCATCCTTGTAAAGTTCGGTGGTGGCGGGATCGAGCGCCAGTGCGATGTCGTTGCCTACCTTGTACCCTGCTTTCTCAATGGCCGTGAGAAGCACCTCCACCGCCTCCACGTTCGATTTTAGGTCGGGGGCAAACCCGCCTTCGTCTCCGACATTGGTGTTGTAGCCCTTGCCCTTTAAGACCGATTTTAGGGCGTGGAAGGTTTCGACCCCCGCCCGCAGGGCCTCCGAGAAGGTGGGCAGGCCGCCAGGCACCAGCATAAACTCCTGGAAGTCCACATTGTTGTCGCCGTGCTTGCCACCGTTGATCACATTCATGAGGGGCACCGGCAGGGTCACACCCTGCACGCCACCCAGGTAGCGGTACAGCGGCAAGCCCAGCGCAGCGGCAGCCGCGTGGGCGGTGGCCAGTGAGACCGCCAGAATAGCATTGGCTCCCAGGTTGGCCTTATTGACCGTGCCATCCAGTTCCAACATGATCTTGTCCAGCGCTTCTTGGTTGAGGGCGTCCAGTCCGATCACTTCGTCAGCAATGCGTTCGTTGACGGCCGCTACAGCCCGCAACACCCCTTTGCCGCCAAAGCGGGGGCCGCCATCCCGCAGTTCAACTGCTTCGTGGGCCCCAGTAGAGGCACCAGAGGGCACCATGGCCCGTCCACGGGCACCCGACTCGAGCACGACCTCGGCTTCTACGGTGGGATTGCCGCGTGAGTCGAGTACCTCGCGTCCTTTGACTTCAACGATTGTGGTCATCGAAAAATACCTCCTTGCTGGAAACGCTTCTATACCCCAACAAGCCGTCTACAAGTTTACACCTAAGGTCAAGGGCCTTCACATGACAAACGCAGGCAACCAAAGGCTGTTTCAGACCGCTTTTCGCCGGGCCATCGGTACCTACTTTGAGCAGTGCTAAAAGATTGGATGGGGTTCAGACCCGCAGGGGAACCACCACTGCCAGGTAGCCGGTATCCTCCACTGCTTGCACCACGCTGGGGCTGGTGGGGCCGGACAGCTTGATCCGCACCGCACCCTCGATGGGGGCCAGCGCGTCAATCAAGTATTGGGCATTGTAGGCCACCATCAGTTGGGATTCACCTGAAGAATCAATGCTCAGTTCTTCCCTACCCCGCCCGTAATCCCCCTCGGCGTCAATGTCGAGTTTACCATCGTTGAACAGCAGGTTGACCCGGTGGTTGTTGCGATCCGAAAGCACCGCCACCCGCTTGAGGCTCTCCCGCAGGGCCTCGGCGGTCAGGGTGGCTTCCAACACGAAACTCTGGGGAATCACCCGCGCATAATCGGGAAATTCACCCTCCATCAGCTTGACCGCCATGCGCACGGCCTCGCCCACCAGGGTCAGGGTACCCTCACCAACCGCGAAAGCCACCTCGCCCCCAGCATCCTTGAAGACCCGCACGATCTCGTCGGCGCTGCGGGCCGGGATGACCAGCTTGCGGGTTTGCAGTTGCAGGGGAAGGTCGTAGCGAGCCAGCCGGAAGCCATCGGAAGCCACCGAACGCAGGCCATTGGGGGACATCTCAAGTTGTACCCCCCGGAAGATGGCCCGGTACTCCTCGGTACTGGCAGCGTAGCGCACGCGGGTGATGGCCTGTGCCAGACGAGAAGCCGCGATCTTTTCGGTGCCAGGGTTACCGAAGGAAAGCTCTGGGTAGCCATCCGGGCTGGTGGTAGAGAGTTGAGTATTGAAGGCCCCCGAGTGCAGCTCGAGGCGCTCTCCCGTAGCGCTTGCGCCAGTAGCGCTTGCGCCAGTACTTTTAGCCCCCTCCGACCCCTGACCAAAAATTAGTTCAACCAGTTCGCCGGGCGCACTGCGCACGATTTGTGAGAAGGTCTGGGCCGGCACCAGCACCTGGCCCGAGCCCTGGATTTCGGCGGGCAGCTGAACTTCAATGTCCACCTCACCGTTGGTACCACGTAGGGTCAGGCCGGTGTCGGACAGTTCGATGGGCAGGTAGGTCAGGATGGGGTTGGAGCTGCGGCTGGGAATGATCCGCTCGAGGATTGAGAGTCCTTCGGCAAGGGTACGTTTGGGGATGCGAACTTCCACACTGGCCTCCGTGTTGGGCAATTGGTCGGGGCGCTGGGCGCGAAGCGCTGCCCCGGTCAGCCTAAATATTCTAACAGTCAACCCAGCTTGCTGAAATCGGGTTTGCGCTTTTCGATGAATGCGGCGAAGGCTTCCTGGGTTTCGGGCGAATTTAGTTGGCGAATAAACAGTTCTCCTTCAGCCTGCATAGCCTGTTCGATCTGGCTCAGGTAGGGCTGTTTGAGCAGGTGTTTGGTCAGGCGCAAAGCCTGGGCGGGCTTCTCGACGAGCTTGCGGGCTACACCCAGGGCGTGTTCGAGGAGTTGATGGCTCGGGATGATGGCGTTGACCAACCCAGCCGCCAGGGCTTGTTCGGCAGAAAACACCTCTCCGAGCAGCAGCATCTCGGCAGCCCGCTGGTAGCCTGCGATTTGGGGCAACAAGAGGCTCGAGGCTGCCTCGGGCACCAGCCCAAGGTTGACGAAGGGCAGTTGGAAGCGGGCCTCGGGGGTGGCGTACACCAGGTCGCAGTGCAGCAACAGGGTGGTTCCCACTCCAACCGCCAAACCGTCCACCGCAGCCACTAGGGGCTTCTCCAGATGGCTCAGGGCATCCAGAAAGCGAAATACGGGGCTCTGGATGCCTGTAGGGGGGGTTTCCAGGAAGTCTTTGATGTCGTTGCCACTAGTGAAGATACCCGGCTGCCCTGCCATCAGCACCACCCGCACCGCCGGATCGCTGTTAGCCTTGTCTAGGGCTTTGGCCAGTGCACCATACATCTCTACCGTGATGGCGTTCTTGCGCTCGAGGCGGTTGAAGCTGAGTTGTAGGATGCCGTTCTCCAAAATTTGCTCTACGTTGTGCATATGGCTCCTTGGGATTGGGTCTTTAAAGGGGTTGCTTTTGAGAGGATCCGGGTGGTTAAAAACGGGCTCTTGAATTTAAATTCCTACTTCTTTTTAAAAATTTTAAGAATTAGTAATAGTAGTAATAGGGGCTGTGGATATGTGGATAAGGGCTCTTAAACCCGCATCGGTATCGAATTCAGCCTGTGGATAAAGGGTATAAATAATTGTGAATAAGCTGTGGATAAGCTGTGGATGGAATAGGGGTTTATCCACAGGCACGTCATGAACGCATTTATCCACAGGTCTATCCACAGGGTTATCCACATATTATCCACAGGGTTATCCACAGGTGAAATTAATTTATCCACAGTTTTAAGCCCCTCAATTATGTTATTCAATTACTAAAAAATGCAATTGCGGACGGGGTTGTTAAGGTTCGATGGGCAGGGTGTATAAGAAGCTGAATTGCTGAATTATCCACAAAGGGGGTTGAGGCCTAGCGCAGCCGTTCCTTGATGCCCTTGAGGGCCTGTTGGAGGGTTGTTTCACTGTCAATACTCTCCTGAATTTTTTGGATGGCATAGAGCACGGTGGTGTGGTCGCGCCCATCAAAAAACTGACCGATCTCGGGTAGGGAGGCGTGGGTCATTTCACGGATCAGGTACATAGCTATCTGGCGGGGAATCACCACCTCCTTGCGGCGGCCTGCGCCACGAAGCTCCTCCAGCTTGAGGCTGTAATGATCGGCCACGGCTTTGAGGATTTCTTCTGGGGTGAGATGGGTCTCGGTGGCGGCAAACACATCGGAGAGGGCTTTAACCGCTACCGGCTTGCTGAGTTGCACCCCATTGAGTGAGGCATAGGCTATCACCCGCATCAAGGCTCCCTCGAGTTCGCGGATGTTGGAAGTGATCTGTTTGGCGATATATTCCAGCACCTCCTCGGGGATGCGCATGTTGCGGTACTCCGAGTTCATCTTGAGGATGGCTACACGGGTCTCGAGGTCGGGCGACTGGATATCGGTAATCAGACCCCACTCGAAGCGGCTGCGCAAGCGGGCTTCGAGGGTGAGGATGTCTTTGGGGGGGCGGTCGGAGGATAGGATGATCTGCTTGCGGGCCTCATAGAGGGCGTTGAAGGTATGGAAGAACTCCTCCTGAGTGCGTTCCTTGCCAGCAATAAACTGGATATCGTCTACCAGCAGAAGATCCACCGAGCGGTAGCGGTCGCGAAACTCGGTCATACGGTCTTCCCGGATGGCATTGATGAGTTCATTGGTAAAGGTTTCGGTAGAGACGTATTCGATTTTTTTGTCGGGGAAACGCTGGGCTACCGAGTGCCCCACCGCATGCATCAGGTGGGTCTTGCCCAATCCCACGCCGCCGTAGATAAACAGCGGGTTGTAAGCATTGCCGGGTGACTCCGCTACCGCTACCGCTGCTGCGTGGGCTAGGTTGTTGTTCTGCCCGACCACGAAGTTCTCGAAGATGTATTTGGGGTTGAGCCGGGAGCGCAACTCCTGCGGTTTGGGTTGAGTAGAAGCAGCAAAAATATCTTCTTGCACAGGCTTACCTGGCACCACCTTGAGCTCGAAGCGGGGGGTTTGGGCTCCCAGGCGGGTCAGGGCCTCGGTGAGGAGTTCGGCGTAATGATCCTGGATCCAACCCTTGAAAAAAGTGGTGGGCACGCCCAACTCGAGCGAACCATTCACTACCCCCAACGGCTGAATCTTCTCGAACCAGGTGTGGTACTCCACCTCAGTGATGCTTTGGCGCACGTACTCGAGCACGTTTTGCCAGACAGTATTTTGGGTCAAGGCCAATCCTCCTGAATAGACAAGTTTGTATATTCTACTGAGTTATCCACAGGCTGGAAATGCCCTGTGGATAATCCCTGTACAGGTGTATGAAAACACGTTTTTTTGGCCCGAAACCTCCTCCAGGAAGGCTAATTTGGTTTTTTTGGGCTTGAAAGCCGGTCTGGTGGCCTCTATCGAGGCTCGGTGGGCACGAGCGCTTTTTTGATGGGTGAACCCTCTGCTAGAATGCGAGGCCAGGAGTTGGGCGAATGAAGGTCTATGACGTGATTGTGGTGGGTGGCGGACATGCCGGCATTGAGGCCGCTTGGGCAGCAGCCCGACTGGGGGCAAGCGTGGGGTTGGTCACCTCCAACCCGGAGCGGATTGGGCTCATGCCCTGCAATCCGGCGGTGGGCGGCCCCGGCAAGAGCCAGTTGGTTGCCGAAATTGAGGCACTGGGCGGCCTGATGGGCAAACTAGCCGATGCCACTGCAATTCATACCAGGGTGCTCAACCGCTCCAAAGGCCCTGCAGTGCAGAGTTTGCGGGTGCAGGTGGATCGGGATGGCTATGCCCTGGAAGCCCAGCAGGTATTGCTGATTCACCCCAACATCGAAAATGTTCGGGCCGAGGTGGCAGCCCTTTGGCTGGAGCGGGATGAGTTGCGCGGGGTGGAGACGGTGGATGGGCGGAAAATCGCCGCCCAGTCGGTAGTCGTGGCCAGCGGCACCTTCTTGCAGGGGGTGGTCTGGTATGGGCAGCAGTCCAGGGCGGCGGGTCGGCAAGGCGAACCGCCCGCCCGCTTCCTCTCGGAGAGTTTGCGGGCTGTGGGACATGACTTGCTGCGCTTCAAAACCGGCACACCGCCCCGCATCCAGGCCGATTCGGTGGACTATGCCCAACTGGAAGTCGTGCCCGCCGATGATCCAGCCGAGACCTTTGCAGGTACCCCCGGCCCCCACGCTACAGCTCGGCCTACCTGGCAAACCCGCACTACCAAGGCCACCCATCAGCTCATACAGGAAAATCTGCACCTCTCCCCCCTCTACGGTGGCGGCATCGAGGGCGTGGGGCCACGTTACTGCCCCTCCATCGAGGACAAAGTAGTGCGCTTTGCCGATAAGGACACGCATTTACTATTTGTCGAGCCCGATGGCCTGCACACCACCGAGCTATATTTGCAGGGCTTCAGCTCTTCCCTGCCCCCCGAGTTGCAGGTTCGCATGGTGCAAACCTTGCCGGGTTTTGAAAAGGCTGTTATCCAACGCTATGCCTATGCCGTGGAATACGATGCAGTAAACCCCTTGGAACTCACGTCTGGTTTGCAATCCCGTAAGCTAGCGGGGTTGTTTACGGCGGGTCAACTTAACGGAACCTCGGGGTATGAGGAGGCCGCCGCCCAGGGTCTGTTGGCAGGATTGAACGCAGCCCGGTATGCGATGGGCCTGGCAGAAGTATATTTACCGCGTGAATCCGGTTATATCGGGGTGATGGTGGATGATCTGGTGCACCGTGGCGTAGATGAACCCTACCGGATGATGACCTCGAGGGTGGAGTTGCGCCTGCTGTGCCGCTCGGATAATGCCGATGAGCGGCTGGTTGCGCTGGCTGTCCAGTGGGGGTTGCGCTCGGCCGATGATTTGAAGGCCACACAAGCCAAGTATGCACGGGTTCAGGACGAACTTCACCGACTGCAAAAAACCCGTGCGGAGGGGGTATCGGCTTTACAGCTTCTCCGCCGCCCCGAAGTCAGCTATGCCGAGGTTTTGCAGCGGGTTGGGCGACCCGAACGGAGCCTGAGCAAGGAAGAGGCTTATCAGGTTGAGGTGCGGGCCAGGTACGCAGGCTATATAGACCGACAGGCCAAGCTATGGGAAAAGCTGAAGGAACTCGAGTCCTACCGGTTGCCCGAGTACATAGATTACGCTAGAGTGCACAGTCTCTCGAAGGAAGCTGTGGAGAAACTCAGCCGGGTTCGCCCGCGATCGGTGGCGGACGCCTCGAGGGTTCCAGGGATTCGAGACTCGGACACCACCGCCCTGTTGGTGTATCTGACCAAGGTGCCCGTGTAACACCCTACACTCAAACCCAGGGTTCGCCCCCACCAGCTAAAGGACTCGATTTGGGTTCGTTGTTTGACCTTCGACCCACACCCATCTATGTTTCACGTTTTACAATGCTAAAAACCCCTTGAGAATGGGTTGTTTTTGAAATTTGGCTATGCGAATGACTGAGACTGGAAAACAGCTTTTACTGCAAGCAGCTCGAGAAATCGGCTTGAACCTCCAGCCGCATCTTCCCCAGTTTACCCGGTTCTTTGAATTGCTAACCACCGCGAATGAGACCATCAACCTCACGGCCATTCGGGACGAAGAAGGGATTGTGCTTAAACACTTTGTGGATTCCCTCACCTGCCTGACCTTTGCGGGTTTCCAGGATGGAATGTCGGTTATTGACGTAGGAACCGGGGCTGGCTTCCCTGGGTTGCCACTGGCTTTGGTTTGTCCCAAGATTCGGTTTGACCTGCTGGATGCCACCAAAAAGAAGGTAGACTTTGTGGATTCAACCATTCAAACCCTGAGACTCGAGAACGCCAACGCAATCTGGGGCCGTTCAGAAGAGCTTTCCCACGAAATTGTAAAACGTGAAACATATAGTGCGGCAGTGACCCGGGCGGTGGCTACTTTACAGGTGGTGGCTGAGCTGACCCTGCCTCTGGTCAGAGTTGGGGGATTTGTGTTGGTGCAAAAGGCCGCAGGGGTGGAAACCGAGATCGAGCCCGCTCAAAGTGCCATAAAGAAATTGGGGGGCGGTCTGATGGAGGTCATTCGACTCGAGCTGCCAGTAATTAAGGACAGCCGAAACCTCGTCATTATCGAAAAAATTGCCCCCACCCCCAGGGAATATCCACGCAAGGCGGGGGTGCCGTCCAAAAATCCGTTATCCTAGGGAGAACGTGAAGCGTATTGGGATTGTGAACCAAAAAGGGGGCGTGGGGAAGACCACCACCGCGGTTAACCTTTCGGCCTACCTTGCCAAGGCGGGGCAAAGGGTGTTACTGGTAGACCTCGACCCCCAGGTCAACGCCACCTCCGGGATGGGGCAGACCGCCCAGGAAGAGAGCATATATACGGCCCTGGTGGGCTCGAGCGACCCACGGGCAGCCATTCTAAGCGTGGTCAAAGGGCTGGACTTGCTGCCCTCGAGCCCCGATCTGGTCGGTGCTTCTGCCGAGTTGATTGAAACCCCCACTCGGCTGGCCGAGGTTTTAGGCCCGCTCGAGTCCAGCTACGACGTAATCCTGCTCGATGCCCCACCGAGCCTTGGCCCCATCACCCTCAACGTGCTGTCGGCCTCGGAAGGGTTGATCGTGCCGGTACAAGCTGAATACTACGCACTGGAAGGCATCGCCGGGCTGATGGAGACGATTGACCAGGTACGTACCAGCCTCAACCCAGCCTTGCGGCTGTTGGGGGTGCTAATTACCATGTACGACCCTCGCACCCTGCTCTCGCAGCAGGTGGAGGCCAATATCCGTAGCAATCTAGGGGAAAAGGTCTTCTGGACAGTAATTCCCCGTAATGTTCGGCTGGCTGAGGCGCCTAGCTATGGCCAGGACATTGGGCAGTATGCCCCCACCAGCAGTGGGGCCCATGCCTATCGTCGCTTAGCTGAGGAGGTGATGCGCCGTGTCAAAGAAGCCTAGCGGTCTTGGGAAAGGGTTGGAAGCCCTGCTGCCCAAAACCCCCGCGTCCCTGACCAAACTCCCCCTGGCCCTCATCAAACCCAATCCGGGTCAGCCGCGCCGCATCTTTGATCCGGTGGCACTCGACGAATTGGCTGCCTCAATCAAGGAAAAAGGGTTGTTGCAACCGCTTCTGGTGCGTCCCAAAGGCGACATGTATGAACTGGTGGCGGGCGAGCGGCGTTTTAAAGCCTCCCAGATGGCCGGCTTGCGCGAAGTGCCGGTGGTCATCAAAGACATCGGCGAGCGTGAGGCCCTCGAGATCGCCCTGATCGAAAACCTCCAGCGGGAAGACCTCAACCCTGTCGAAGAAGCCGAGGGTTATAAACGACTGGTAGACATGGGCATGACCCAGGAAGAAGTTGCACAAGCAGTCGGAAAGGCCCGGGTGACCGTCACCAACGCCCTACGACTGCTGCATCTAGGCCCCGAGATCATGCGGGCCCTGGAAGAAAACAAGATCAGTGCAGGGCATGCCAGAGCCCTCCTGATGCTGCCCGAAGCCCGACGCAATTGGGGCCTTTCGGAGGTGCTTGCCAAGCAACTCAATGTTCGTGAGACCGAAAAACTCAAAGACAAACCCGCCGCTTCTACCGCTCGTTCCAGGGGAGAAGAGGCCTATGCTGACATCGCCCGCAGCCTTTCACGCCAGCTTGGCACCAAAGTACGCTTTACCCAGCTCAAAAGGGGCAAGATCGAAATCAGTTACCACTCTGAAGAAGAGCTCAATGCCATCTTGCAAGCGATAGGCTACGAAGCCTGAACTACCGAAGTACAACTCGAATCGCACCCTCCAGATCGGTTCGGCGGATCTCTACGCCGTGCTGGCTCAACCGCTCGAGCACAGATTGTGTAGGGTGTCCGTAAGGGTTGTTGCCCACCCCGATCAAAGCCATACGGGGCTGAAAACCTTGTAGCAATTGCGAACCGGTGCTGGTGTCCGAGCCGTGGTGTCCAACCTTGAGGATGTCCACTTTTTCCGCCCTCCAAAGAACTTCGGCGGAGATAGGCGCGTCGCCGGTGAACAGGGCTTTGCACCCTCCATACTCCAGCACAAACACCAGGCTACGGTCGTTGTCCTCGGTTTCGCTACCCAGCGGCCCCAGGAAGCGCAGCTTGGCGCCCGCAATTTCCAGCTCAGTGCCAACACGCGCCAGTACCACCCGCACCTTTTGCCGGCGGGCAGCACGGTGCAAGGCATCATCCAGCTCGTCCCCCCGCATCCGTGGACCAGTTACCAGCGTCCTGACCGGGAAATTCTGCATGACCGGTGGTAGCGCCTGAATGTGGTCAGCGTCGGGGTGGGTCGCGATTACCAGGTCAATATCGTCCACCCCTAGGGCTCGCAATGCGCTTTCCAGTCTGGGGTAAGCCCAATCGCGGCCTCCATCCACCAGAATCTCCACCCTTCCCGGTAGCCGCACCAGCGTGGCGTCGCCCTGCCCTACATCGAGTTGCCAGAGTTCAGCCCTTTGAACCGTTTGCGGCAGCAGCGAAGCCAGAACAGCGGTGGCAGAAAGCACTCCAGCGGGTAACCAACGTATGCGCCGATAAAGCGCGACTAGAAGGGGCAAAATCCCCAGAAAATACAGAGCAAAACCAATCGCACTTATCTCGCCCCAGCGCAGTTGCGGCCCGCTCGAGAGCCAACCCACCAATCCCAGTGTGAGCTGGCTGAGCCACTCCACCGGCCAAGCCAAAACCCCGCCTAACAACAGCTTCACGAAGCCCAGTGGAACCAACAGATTTAAAATGGGCAGTACCAACAGGTTGGAGATCGGGGAGACCAGGGGCAGTTGATGGAAGTGGTGGAGCAACAGCGGAAGGATAAAAAGTTGCGCCGCAAAAGTAACGCTCACCGAGACCCAGAGCCAGTTTTTCCAACCCTCGAGTTTGGGTATTTTGGGCAAAACCAGGGCCATTCCCAGCACCGCCAGATAAGAAAGCTGGGCCGAGAGGCTGAAGAGGGCATAGGGCTCCAACAGCAGGTGCATAAAAAGCGCGAGCGAAAGGGCGGGGAATACTGCTACCTTGCCCTTGCCCAAAAACAACCCCAGCAATACCAACCCACCCATGATGACCGCCCGCACCAGCGAGGGCTGGGGCCCTACTAGCAACAAATACAGGGCCAAGATTCCCAGCGTGACCAGGTAGCGCCAGTGTCCCAGCCGGTACAGTAGCAACACAAAGAATCCAGCCAGAATCGCCACGTTGAGCCCCGAAAGCGCCAGCGCATGGGCCAATCCTGCCCGTTGAAACTCACCATAGGTCTCGCCCAGATCGCGTCGCTCCCCCAGGGTCATAGCTACCGCCAGAGCCGCTGCAGAAGGCGAAAGCCCGGCTACCAACTGCTGTCGAAACCACTGCCGAGCATCACCGGTAGGGGGTTGAAACCGCACTACCTGTCGAGCCTGCAGTACAGCCGTCACCCCTAGGCCGCGCAGCCAGGTCTGCTGATCAAAACCACCGGGGTTACGCTTGCCCTGAGGTCGCAGTAAATGACCCTCCAGGACGTATGTCCCCTCTTGTAAACGGGGGAAATAACGCACATAGACACGGCCTTGCGCAGTGTGCAAGAAGCCTTCCCGCAAGGTTCCTTCCAGCCGCACCCATTGACCTATTTGCGAAGTCCAGGGGTCTTTGGCTAGTCCCAGATGGAGCACAACCAGGAGGTAGGCTGCCAAACCCAACCAACGGGCGCGCTGGGGAAGCCAAAGGCCGGCCAGTAAGCCCAGAAAAGCCAAGGGTGTAAGCTGGGTCAGGGCTCCCAGCAAAGCACCCAGGCCCAGGCCATAGGGGATCATAGGGAGACCAAAGGCCGCAGACGCTCCAGCAACCTGGGGCCAATCCCCTTGACCCTATCTAGCTCCTCGAGCGAGCGATAGGGACGGCCTTCAATAATGCGCTGGGCCAATGCAGGGCCAATTCCGGGCAGGCTTTCAATCTCAGCTTGGCTGGCAGTGTTGAGGTTGACCCTGACTACCTCAGGCGTAATTGGGCCGGGTTGTAGAACGGGTGAAGCCGCACCCGACGGCGCCATCAAGCCCTGCGCAACGGGCGTTTTTACCTGGGTTGGGGCCAATTGAACCGTCAATTGGGGCCACAAACTTGCCAATCCAAGCCCCAGAACAACTGCAATATAGGCCACGCTCAGCCAACGTTCCACAAAGCTTAAATTTAGGTACAAAAACAATCCATGTGAGGTTATTTGACAACCAGCCCAAAAAATACGCTCGTTGAGCGAAAATTTCCCACACTGCATCAGGTATAGACCGTTCTATAGCAAGGGACTTTGCATCTGTTATGCAAATGGTTGCTGAGTACTGCCGATAATGCTCCTGACGCAGCAATTTGGTTATTTACCATCAGATATCAGCGACCCTGGCATGAAGGCAATACACATCCTGCAAAGTCCGATTTTCAAACCTAATGAGCACAGATTTCATCAACAATGGGCTTTCAGTCAAAACTGTTTTGGCCTTTACACGACGGCGAAACCGCGGCGCAGCCAACGAAAACATGTCCTGGGCGGCAGAAATTCTACTTATGAAGGAAGTCGAATCTCTGAGGTTTGGAGCGGTTTGTGGAGGGATTAAGTTACGCCAGGGTAGATGGGTAAAACCCGCGGAATCGGCCATGCCCACCTGGCGCAATTCCCTTTGGTGGGTTAATACCAACAAACCGCGACAGAGAACGCTTTATCACAGTTTTCAGTAGGGCTCGGACAATCGCCACTGGATCAGCGAGAGTGATAGGCCAATGGCGATGATACCCAGAGGAACCCAAATATCTCCGGTAGTGCCCATATTGACGACCAGATAGCCTACCGTGACTACTGCAGTAATGAGCGCTGAAACCTTGAGCAACGCCGAGATGATGCGCTGGGTAGAACCAAGGGTTTTTGGGGCGGGGGCAACGGGTGGAACGGTTGCATCCCCCTGCGAGGCAGGGGCTGAGGGGATGGGAGTGGGGATGGGTACGGCCACGGCAGGGGCGGCGGTGGGTTTGGGCGAGCCGTCATAGGCCCAAATGGA
>JBBIUP010000032.1:0-23548 GCA_037440185.1 Meiothermus sp.
CTGTTGTTGCTCGAGGGCGCCCCGGCCTGGGTCATCGAACGGGTGAGCAGTGTTCGCCTGCGCTTCCTGATCGAGTCGGGCCAACTCGACGATGCCATCTCGTTTGGTGAATCGGCAGTGGCCCGGGCCCCTTCCCCGAGTCTGCTGGCGCAGCTGGCTCTGGCCTATGCCCTGTCTCCCGGAAAACAAAACGGGCGCATGCTGCAAAGACTGGTTCGTGGGCTGGAGGGTATTGATAACCCCGAAGTAGAGGCTGTTTGTGCACTGGCCTTGGGGCTTCGGAAGTGGTATCAGGAACAAGATGGGGCTACCCATCTGCGCAATGCCGTGCTTCTGGCACGACGTAGCCACAGCCCCAGCTTCTATTTCTATGCACTGACCGTGCTTGGGCTGGCCCTGCAGGCACAAAACCCAAAAAAAGCCCTGGCCCTCTCACACCATCTGCTGAGCCAAACGGCTGGGCACGGTTTTGAAGTACAGCACGGATATTCTCGCCTTTTGCGTGCGCAGCTCTTGTTGGAGGAGGGCCGCGAGCCTTCTGGCCTCCTGGAGTTCGAGGCCAAGACCCCCCTGGCCCAGCTCTGGAAAGCTCTTTTGCTCCGGGCTGTGCAAAGGGAAAAGCCCAACCTCACTGCCCACCATTTCCGGGGGCACGGCATCCTGGGCATCTGGGCCCGGTGGTTTGCCCGGAAGCCAGCACCCGCATCGGAATTGCGTTCTGAGCAAAAGGAATGAGCTTCAGGGACTTCAAGCGCAGCGTCGCCAAGATGGTTGTGCACCTGGAACCGCATAACGGAAGTAGATGCTACCGGGCTATATACGGCTTTCTCGACGAGGAGGGCGTAAATGCGGGAAGTGCGATCAGGGCGTACACAAGACGATTTCTTGGCGGATAAGCCTTCAGATAGTCCAGAAAAATATCGGTTGACCCAGCACAAAAGCGGTTTGTAGAACGAATACTGGGATTCTTATGAACTATCGCGATTTTCGCTATTTTTGCCGCTGATCACAGCAGCAAAAATACGAGTCCAGTGCGACTTTTTGGCTTTCAGTGATTGCTGGGCTCTTTCCGAGAACCGCTCTAAAGTTAGCCTCGGTTCAACCTTTAGTTTTGGCTACCCCCTTGCCAAAGCGCTATAGAATGAAGCCTAACTTTGTCGGGCCGAAGGTCTGATAATTTTGTTTCCCCTATGGATGCCCAAAGCGCCCAGGCCATCGAACTAATTCGCTCCCGAATGCCCATTCAGGAGCTGGTGGGGCGTTATGTGGCACTCAAACCCAGTGGCAAGGGCACCTGGAAGGGTCTGTGCCCTTTTCACCAGGAAAAAACCCCTTCGTTTCAGGTCAACGAGGCCAAAGGATTGTGCTACTGCTTTGGCTGCAAAAATGGTGGCGATATCTTCGCGTTCTTACAAAAGATTGAAGGCATCGAGTTTCGCGAAGCCCTCGAGCGCCTCGCTCAGGAAACCGGCGTCGAGTTGCCGCAGTACAGGGGCCGAACCTCGGCTCGCAAAGAGGCCCTGCAAATCCTGGAGCTAGCCCAGGCTTATTTCCACACCCACCTGGGGGGCGAAGTGCTGCAATACCTGCAACAACGGGGCCTGACCCAGGGATCCATCGAACAGTTTGGCCTGGGCTATGCGCCGCAAAGCTGGGATGGCCTGATCAAATACCTCCACGGTCATGGGATCAGCCCGCAAGAGGGATTGGAAGCAGGGGTGCTGGTGGAGCGCGATGGGCGCTATTTTGACCGCTTCCGCCACCGCGTGACCTTCCCCATCCTGGATCCCCTGGGCCGCATCGTGGCTTTTACCGCTCGTGCCCTGGCCAAGGATGATAATCCTAAGTATCTCAACTCTCCCGAGACCGCCCTGTTCAAGAAAAGCCTGTTGCTCTATGGCTACCCCCAGGCCCGCCAAACCATCCGCGAGCGGCAACGGGCGGTGGTGGTGGAGGGTCTTTTTGATGCGATTGCGCTGCATCAAATGGGCTTTACTGAAGCCGTGGCGGTGTTGGGTTCTTCACTTTCTGCCGAGCAGGCCCACCTCTTGAAGCGGGCCGAGGCTGCTGAGCTGTATCTCTCCTTCGATGCCGATGAGGCTGGGCGTAAAGCCACCCTGCAAAGCTTAAACCTGGACATTGCCCGCAGCTTTCTGGTGTATGCGGTGTTGCTCGAGGGGGGCAAAGACCCCGGCGATTTGTTGCTGGTGCAAGAGGGCAAAGATCACTTCGACGCTGCCCTGATGGCTGCGCTGCCCGAGGTGGAATATCGCTTTGAGGTGGCTTGCCAAGGGTTGGATTTGCGTCGCCCTGAGCACAAGCAAAGAGTCCTCGAGGCCCTGCGGCCCCGCCTTATCTCGGGCGAGCCCTTTGACCGGGTGGTGGAGAAATTGAAAGCCAAGGTGATTGGCGCGCTGGAGCTTTCGCCGCGTGTGCTAGAAGATTATCTGGCCCGCAGCCAGGAGCCCCGCCGTGGACGGTCTGAAGCCCGTGCACCAGGAGGCTCACCACGGCCCGATAGGGCGGCCAGCATCGGGCTGAACCGCCCCGACCTCACCGAAAAGCGCCTGTTGCGCGAGCTGGATGTGGTTGCCCTGTTGTACTCGGTGCCCGAGGAAGAGTTTGTGCAGTGGTCGCTTTATGTCGAAGACCATACCTGGCCTCCCGAGGGCAGCCTGTTGGCCGACTTCATGCAAGCGGCCCGTTCCGAACAGGGTAAAAACCGCATCCTTAAACTTTTTGAGCAGCGCGGTGAGGGGGCTCGGCTGATAGATGTGCTGATGAAAAGCCCCAGCTTTGAGCGCATGAACCTGGAAGCCCACCTGACCGTTGCGATGGCCAGGGTGCGCGAGGTGTACTACGAAATGCGTCTGGACAAGCTCAAAACCCAACTTAAATCCACCAGCGATCTGGATGAGGTGCGTGCCTTGACCAAAGACATCCAGGAAGTGTTGCAGGCCATCGAGGCCGAACGACGGGTGTACAAGCGCTGAATTACCGCGCTGTCCAGCCCAAATCTATCACCTGTGCTGAACCAGTGATGGCTCCAGCCTTGTTGGAGGCCAAAAAAAGTGCATATTCTGCTACCTCCTCCGGTTCAATCAAGCGCTTGATGGCCGCAGGAGCCAGCATCACCTTCTCGATTACCTCGGCTTCAGTGATGTGCAGTGTGCGGGCTTGATCGGCAATCTGGGCCTCCACGATGCCGGTCTTGACATAGGCTGGACAGATTGCGTTGCAAGTAATTCCATGCTCCGCCACCTCCAGTGCAACCGTTTTGGTCAGCCCCATCAGCCCGTGCTTGGCCGAGATATAGGCCGATTTGTAGGGACTGGCTACCAGCCCGTGTAGTGAGGATATGTTGAGGATGCGACCCCACTTTTTGGCTTTCATGCCGGGCAAGGTGTACTTGATGAGTTGGAAGGGAGCGGTGAGGAGCACCTGCAACATCATGTTCCAAGTTTCTTCGGGATATTCATCTACAGGGTTGATGCGCTGGAGACCGGCATTGTTGACCAGGATGTCGATGGGGCCTTGTTCAAGTGCCTTCTGGACCAGTTCTTTTACGGAGTTCTGACCGGAAAGATCGGCCTGAAGAAAGACACCCCCCACGGCTTTGGCGACCTCACCAGCAGTGGGGGAGAGGTCATTTAGGATCACTCTGGCCCCTTCTCTGGCAAATACTTCAGCGATGGCTTTGCCAATGCCGCTTCCAGCACCGGTGATAAGGGCAGTTTTACCTTGTAGTTGCATGGTTCTATCTTACCGAGGCTAAAGGACAAAAAACATCTCGAGCACCGATTTTCGAAGGCTCATCGATTTCTGCTTACTGAGGTTTTTGCTCAGTACAGCGCAAACCAAGCCATGGCTGCTGTCAAGCATCTCGAGGACAGAAGTCCATTGCTGTTAGCCGTTTATTTTAGCCAAAATTGTGCTATCCTGCATGCTTACAGCGCCAGGTAGGCCTTTTGCACACCTTCGTCGCTGGATAGCTCTTTGGCACTTCCACTCAACACCACCTTGCCATGCTCCACTACGTAACCTCTATCGGCTACCTCGAGGCTCAGTGCCACGTTTTGTTCGACCAGCAGCACGCCCACACCTTCGGCCTTGACCTGCGAGAGGGTGGAGAGCACTTCCTCGGCCAGCTTGGGCGAAAGCCCCAGGCTTGGCTCATCTACCATCAGGATACGGGGCCTGCCCATGAGGGCCCGTCCAATCGCCAGCATCTGCTGCTCTCCTCCGGATAGCGTTCCGGCAATCTGCCAGCGGCGCTCGGCCAGGCGTGGGAACATGCTGTAGATACGCCCCAGTTGTTGGGATCTGCTCGACCAAGCCAGAAAAGCTGCTCCCAGCAGCAAGTTTTCCTCCACACTCATCAAGGGAAATAGCTGGCGGCCTTCTGGTACATGTCCCAGGCCCATCTGGGCTCGCCTTGCTGCCGAAACACCTAACAAGCTCTGCTCATCCAGAGCAAGACTGCCAGCCCAGGGTTTGAGTAGACCCGAAACGGTGCGTAGGGCAGTGGTTTTGCCCGCACCGTTGGCACCTAGAAGAGCAACCAATTCGCCCTGAGCCACCTCGAGGCTAAGCCCAAACAACACCTGTGCTTTGCCGTAGCCAGCGGTAAGGTCAGAAACGGAGAGTTTCACCATGACCTCCCGACGATAGCCAGTGCCTGTTTGTGCAAAGTCTGGCCCGCGACCCTTATCACGCACTCCTCCCCAAATAGGCTTCACGTACCCGGACATTCGCGGCAACCTCGTCATACCGGCCTTCGGCAATCACCTGGCCGTAGTCCATCACCACCACCCGATCGGCGAGCGCCCGTACCACTGGCATCAGGTGTTCAATAAACAGCACCGTCACCCCGCTGGCTCGAATGCGCTTGACCAGCTCGACCGCTTCCATGGCTTCTGCGGGGCGTAGCCCGGCCATCACTTCGTCCAATAGCAGCAGTTTGGGCTGGGTGCAAAGGGCCCGGGCGAGCTCGAGGCGTTTGTCCTCCAAGAGCGTCAGTTCCCCTGCTTCGGTATCGGCTTTGGCAGCCAATCCAGTCAACCCGATCACCTGCCGAACAACCTTCTGGGCGGTTTGCATGGAAGTGCCAGGTTTGCCGTAAAGGGCTCCGACCATCAAGTTTTCCTGCACAGTCATCTCGTGGAAGGGTTGCACAATTTGAAATGCTCGTCCCAACCCTTTCCAGGTTCGCACTTCTGGCACACTATGGGTAATTTCCAGCCCCAGAAACTCGATACGTCCCGCATCCGGGCGGGTCAATCCCGAAAGCAAGTTGAGAAGGGTACTTTTGCCTGCGCCATTAGGGCCGATGACCGCCAGGATTTCGCCCCCATGAACCTCTAGATTCACCTCGCTGGCCGCTACCACCCCACCAAATCGTTTGGTCAGCCCGGTAACCTTAAGCATGGCTGGCTCCTTTTCGGCGGGCAAACAGACTCATCAGGCCCTTGGGCAAAAACAGGATGGTCAGTACCAGAATCACCCCATATACCACCAGATATCCCTCGCCGATGCGCAGACGTAGCCAGGTCTCGAGGCTCACAATAATCAAGCCGCCCAACAGCGGTCCAGTGGTGGTATAAAGTCCCCCAAAAATCGGGATTACCAGTGCTTCGACGGCCCGGCCCAGGCCAAAAGCATCGTAGGGGGAGAGGAACAGGGTCTTCATGGCATAGACGCCTCCCGCCAACCCCGCCAGGAAAGCCGAGATCATGAAAGTAACCAGCTTGACCCGCACCACCGAGACCCCCAACACACGGGCTACCGCTTCTCCCTGGCGTGTAGCGGCCATTGCATAATTCAGGCGGCTGCGGCTCAATAGCAGGCTCACTACTGTACAGATAATCAAAACTGCTACGGCCAGATAGTAACCCCCCAGTGGATACGCTCCGGCAAAAGCGGGCTGTACCGGCAAACCAATCGAGCCACCCGTGAACTGCGATTTGAGTACCAGGGTGCGCATTACCTCGCTAAAAGCCAGGGTTGCGATGGCGAAATACATGCCTTGCAGCCGCAAGGTTGCCAGCCCCAGCAGCAGGCTGGACAGCGCAGCAATGGCCCCTCCAACCAGCAGCGCTGGAATGGTGCCCAGGGCAGGTGCTGAAAGGGCCGCAGCATAGGCCCCTAAGCCAAAAAAAGCACCGTGGGCCAGCGAGAGTTGCCCGGTGCGGGCCAATAGATCCCAGGCCAGCGCCAGGCCACTGATCAGAAAAGCAAACTGAGCCGCATCCAGCAAGAAGGCCCGCCACTGACCCAGGGGAAGCCCCGGCAAAACCAGCGCCAATAAGAGCAAAACTCCCGCCAGAATCATGGTTCCCTCCGGCTTGGCGAGGTAAGTTTCGTGGCCTTCATGGTACCCTCCAGCTACGCCAGGTCAGCGCTATAAAGATGACCAAAAAGAACACCGCCTCCACCCAGCCACCCCCACCTGGCACATAGGTACTTACAAAAGCCTCGGCCAGGGCCAGAATGATGGCCGCTGGAACCACCCCCCGCAAATTGCCCAAACCCGCCATCACGATGATGGCGAAGGCTTTGAGCGTGTAGGCAAAACCCACGGTGGGCGAGGCGTACAACATCACTGAGAGCATCACCCCAGCCACTCCGGCCAACGCAGCAGAAAGGCCAAAAGCCAGCAGATAAATCTGTTGGGTCTCGATACCCAACAAACCTGGAGCTAAACGATTCTGAGCCACGGCTCGAACTGCAAACCCCAGCCGGGTTCGGCCCAAGAACCAGTACAGCGCGCCCAGCAAGCCCACCGATAACACGAAAGCTGCGAAAGGTGGAACCCCAAAGGAAATGCTCCCCAGAGCAATGGTAGAGCCTTGATAACTGGTCGAGACCACCCTGGTGTCCGCGCCAAACACCAGCAAGGCAATATTCTGCAGTGCTACCGAGATGCCGAAGGTCAGCAGCATCTGATTGAGTTCTGGAGCTGCCAGCACTGGACGTATCAGGCCATAGTAGGTGATAGCGCCCACTAGAAAAAGCACCATAGCAGCCAGGCCTAAAGAGATAATCGGATCAATGCCTGCCGACACAAAAAGCAGGTAGGAGACGAAAGCTCCGATCATGGAGAACTCACCGTGGGCAAAGTTGACGATACCCACTACTCCTACCGCCAGGGCCAGTCCACTGGCTACCAGGGCGTAGATGCCTGCGGCCAGGATGCCGTTGATGAGGGTTTGTAAAAGAAGTTCCATAGTTTGGGCTGAGGGCACAGAGCTGAGGGCAGAGAGCCAGAAGCCTGAACGGCTGCTCTACGCTCTTGGCCCTCTGCCCTCTGCTTATTAGTAGTTTCCAGGGAAGCGCAACGGACGTGCAGCACGATTGGCCGGGAAGACCGGACGGCGCGACCCTTCGAGGTATTGGAACTGTAGCCAGATGCTCTGGTTAAAGCCCTGGAACCTGGTTCTGCCGGTATCGGATGGTTTGAAGGAGAGCGGGCCGAAAGGCGTGTCCATCTGCACCCTGGCCAGCTCAGCCGCAATGCGATCTTTGTCGGCGGAGTTGGCAGCTTCGGCTGCGCGGCCCAGGCTCAGGGCAATAACGTAGCCCATCGGAGCCATGTATTCATCGGTAATCTCATTAAACTTGCGGCGGTACAGGTTTACAAAGCGACGGCTTTCGTTGTTGGCCACGGAGGGCAGCCAGGCCGTCATTCCTGCGATGTCGTTGGAGAGATTGTTCTTTTCAAATCCCAAGGGCCAGGCAGGCGGAGCGCCGTAAATCAGTTTGGGTTCCAGTCCTACTTGTCGGGTCTGGGCGGCGATAGGAAGGGCATCCACGTCGTAACCAATCCAGTACAGGATGTCCGGGCGGAATGATCTGAAACGCGTCAGGATGGCAGTGAAACTGCCTGAGCCCGACTTGAAGGGTTCTGCTTGCACAGTGTAGCCCTGGTTTTGCAGTTGTTGGCGGTAGGTTTGAATGCCTGCCGAACCAAAAGGCCCATCCTCGTAGAGAATAGCCACCCGGCGGGCACCATCATCGTAGAGCGACTTAAAGAAGCCCAGTGCAGCCGCCACGTTATGGTAGTCCCAGGGGTGGTAGTGGAAAAAGCGCCCATAATCGCTAAAAGCCTGCTCGACCACACTGCTGGCTGCACCAATGCACAAGAACAGCGGGTTGTATTGCTTGACCGGGCCGGAGAGGGCAAAGGTCACGCCTGAAGCCAGCCCCCCGATCACGATGTCTACCCTGTCCACGGTCATCAGCTTGGTCAGGGCCGGAACTGCGGCAGCAGGAGCGTTTCCGTCGTCCACTACCACCAGTTCTATCTTGACCTTTCCACCAGCATTCACCTGATCCACGCCCAACTGCACACCGTTAAGGGCAGCCTTACCTGCCACTGTCGAGATAGGCAACAGCACTCCTACCCGCACCGTGGTTTGGGCCAGCGAAAAGCTGGCCAAGCCTAAAACAACCAACAGAACCACCAAAACTCTTCTCATGCCATCCTCCTTAGAGCAAAACATCTATCTACCCTTTTCCCCCTGCATGGGGGGAAGGGGCCGGGGTATAGAGGGTGAACCCAGCAAATAGGCATTAAGTGTCCTCCTCGTACAGAACGGTAGCTTCTCCGGTGATAACTTGCTCTCCGCGCTGGTTGGTACACACGGTGTCTAGCGTCAGAACGGGTTTGTCCTCGCGGATGGTTTTGACGGTGATGGTGGCCGTAATGGTGTCGCCAATAAAGGTGGGCCGCAGAAACCGCAGGTTCTGGCCCAGGTAAACCGCACCCACCCCTGGAAGCCTGGTTCCAATGGCTGTCGAGATCAACCCGGCAATCAGGATTCCTTGGGCGATCCGCTGGCCGAAACGGCTTTTTCTGGCAAACTCCGCATCCACATGTAAGGGGTTGGTATCCCCCACCGCACCAATAAAGTGAGCAATGTGGGCTTCGTTGATGGTCTGGCTATAGCTGGCTGAGTCGCCTACCTTGAACTTCATGCCGTGACCTCCAAGAAGGATTCGATTTCTTGCATCAGAAGGGCGGTGTTTTCCAAGGCTGCAACATGCCCCACATTGGGCAGCACACGGTGTACAGCCCTGGGTATGACATCTGCAATTTCTTGGCTGTAAAAGGGGGGAAACAGCAGGTCTTCTTCACCTGAAAGTACCAGGGTGGGCACATGAATATGGATCAGTTGGGGCCGCAAATCATCCAGGGTGAGGAAGCCAGCCATCAGGTTTTGTTGGGCCTCTACAGTAGGGGCTGCCGTGAACATCTGTTCCAGCGCTGCGGGTGTATTGATTTCGGGATGGCTCTCCAAAAAGGTTCTCCCCCAGATCCAGGGCAGGGCAACTTGCAGGCGTCCTCTGGTTCCACCGTGTTCCAGTGCCCACTGCCAACTTTCGACCTTGGCCCGGATGAGGGGATCAAGCCGTGGGGTGGTGCAGAGCAGGATCAGTCTTTGCAGGCCCCTGGGCTGTCTGGTGGCGTGAATTTGAGCGACGATGCCTCCATTGGACAGCCCCAAGAGATGATAGCTTTCAATCCCCAGGGTTTGCAGAAGCATTTGCAAATCATCGGCATGGAGTTCAGGTTTGTAGGCTTCCTCGGGTACTGCACTGCGCCCCTGCCCTCGCATGTCGTAGCGCAGAACCCTGAAACCTTGCAGGTACGGCATCAATGGCTCCCAGGCTTCGGTGCGCTGAAAAATACCATTGACAAGAACCAGTACCAGAGCGTGTCCAGACGTGGAAGAACCGTCTATCTGGTAATACAACTCGGTTCCATTGATGGCAAGTCTAGGCATGCTGCCCCCTAAAACGTGCTGCCAACTCGGCCTTGAGGATTTTGCCAGGGCCACTTTTGGGCAGTTCGGGGGTGAAGAAAAAGTATTTGGGAACCTTGTACCCAGCCAACCTGCTTTTCAGGAAGCTGCGGAAATCCTCTTCGCTGGCCGGGCTTTTCAGTACGATGGCCGCCATTCCGACCTCACCCCATTTGGAATCGGCAACCCCCACTACAGCGCACTCCAGCACCGCCGGGTGATCGTAGAGGGCGCGCTCAATCTCGATGGGGTAGACATTCTCCCCACCGGAAATGAACATCTCTTTGGCCCGCCCCACGATGTAATAGCGTCCAGCCTCATCTCGTTGGGCCAAATCGCCGGTACGTAGCCAGATTCGACCTTTATGCTCAACCAAAGCCTCGGTGGTATGTCCCGGTCGCCGGTAGTAGCCCGACATGACAGCCGGCCCTCCCAGCCACAACTCGCCTTCTTGTTGAGTTTCGACTCCTTCGGTATCTACCAGCTGTGCCCACAGATGCGGCATGGGGTACCCTACCGATTCGGGGAATTGCTCAGCTTCATCCAGATCCAGGGTGAAGCAGTTCACACCGCACTCGGTAAGACCATAGCCCTGCTTTAAGCGAATCTGCTTGCTCTTGAAAGCCTGCCGCACTGGAGCAGGGCAAGGGGCACCGCCAGAGATGGCCCAGCGCACACTTTGTAGATCGGCTGAGGTAAAATCGACGTGCTGGGCCAGCATTTGATACATGGTTGGCACCAGAAACAATAGGCTAACCTGATGTTCTGAGACCCAGCGGAGATACTCGGCGGGGTCGAATTTTTCCTGGATAATCACGCTGGCTCCCAGATAGAGCATCGGGGTACACAACGCATTGAGTGCAGCATGGAACATGGGCGTCGAGACAATGTAACGATCCTCGTGTCGTAGACCCCAGCTCATGCAAGTCTGGAAGGCATTGGTCAGCAGTTGGCGGTAGGGAATCTGGGCTCCTCTGGGTAGCCCGGTCGTGCCTCCGGTGAACAGGATCAGGGCGGTGTCCTCGAGCCCTGCCTGATAGGAGGGAAGCAGGGCTACCGGAAGGGTTTGCAGGGATTCCAGGGCGTACGAAGAGGTGAGCAGTCTTTCTGCCAGCCCAGCAAAATCTTCTCCATAGAAGAGTGCTTTGGGGTTGACGTATTCGAGCAGGCCCTGCAACTCCGCTTCGCTCAAGCGGTGGTTGAACAGAGTAGGGATGAACCCCAGCAGTGGTGCAGCGAAGTAAAGCTCGAGGTAGCCGATATGATTCAGACTCAAGACCCCTACCCGGTCTCCTTTTTGAACTCCTAGCCCTGCCAACGAGTGGGCGGCCCGAACGGCCCGCTGGTAAAGTTCGGTATAGCTCACCCACTGCCCGCGCCAAAAAACTGCGGGACGGTTTGGATGGTACTCGGCGAGGCGAGCCAGCCAGTTGGCGTTTAGCTCCATACGCCCTCCGTTTCGGCTTCTTCCCAACGCAGAACGGCTGCACCCCAGTGATACCCCACTCCTGCCGCGGCCAGTGCCAGAAGGCTGCCGGGGCCAATCTGGCCGGCCTGCTTGGCCAATTGAATGGAGAGAATCGGGTCTATCTGGCCCAAATGCCCATAGTCCGATAGATAAATCGAACGCTCCTCGAAAAGTCCCAGACCATCCAACACCGCTTTGTGGGCCGAGGGTTTCATGTGCAAGAGTGCTAGATAATCCAGATCGGCAGCGGTATAGCCTGCTTGTTGCAAGGCTCCATTGATGACCTCCATAAAACCCGGTATCGAGACCTGTTCCAGCCGCGATTTCATCAACTCTGGTTCGGCCACGCGCAGCTTGTATTGGTCGGTGTTGGTGTGGTTGAGTGGGGCAACGGTGCCCCCCACCGGAACCCGCACTGTATTGGCCAACATGGGGTCGGTCTTGAGCTGGCTCGACAGCAGCTTGAGGCCCGGCCCATTGCGGCATAGAACGGCTGCGCCGCCGCCCGCTGCCAGGTCGTACATAAAGCGCACCGCCTCGTCGCGAAAATCAATCAGGTCGCCGTTGCGATAGCCACCGGCAACCAGAATCGTTTGCACCTCCGGGCGGCTGGCAAAGAGGCCTTCCGCCACGGCCAGGGCGGTTACAAAAGTGGCGCACTTTTGGTTGAGGTCAAAACACCAGGCGTGGTGTGCATTCACCATCTGGGCAATCAGCGGCGCGCTTGTCCAGACTGGATAATCCTTATATTCATCGGTAATGCTGATCACCACATCTACTACCGAGGCTTCGATCTGAGCCTCGGCCAGGGCTTGCTCGGCAGCCCAGCCGCCCATGCGGGCTGGATGATCGTCGGGGCCAGGCAGCGGTTTCTGATAAATGCCCAGCTTGTCTCGCACGACCCACTCCGGCAGGCCACTTGCGGCAGCAATCTCGCCGCTGGTCATGCGTGGAACAGGTAGGTAAACCCCTAGGCCCCGTAGGTATGCCATCTCGAACCCCAAGACTTGATTGAGGTGAGTCTACCCAGGGGTTGTTACAACCTTGTTACACTACGGCATCGGCTTTTACTTGATGAGCATGCTGGTCGGGTCGGGCCGCCAGGAGCGGAGTACCTTCATGTAGTTGCCCCGCTCGAAAGCGTCGGGGTTGGCGACATGCTTCTGGCTCATGCTGCCCTGCATCTGCTGGATGGATTCGTATTCGTGCTCCTGCATCCAGGCTTGCAGGTCTTGCAGAATCGCCCCAACCCGTCCTACGCCGTTTTTCAGCAACTCCGAGGCCATCATGGCCACCTTGGCCCCCGCCATCATGCCCTTGAGCACCTCGAGGTGCGAGTGTATCCCACTGGTAATGGCAAAGTCGGCCTGGATACGCCCGTACAGGATGGCGACCCAGGTCAGCGGCAGTCGCAACTCATCGGCACGGCTCAGTACCAGGTTGGGAGTGACCTCCAGATGGTCCAGGTCAAAATCCGGCTGGTAAAAGCGGTTGAAGAGTACCAACCCCGACGCTCCGGCCTGCACAAAGCGAGCGGCCACGTGGGTAAAGTTGCTAAAGTAAGGCCCCACCTTCACCGCAATCGGGATGGTAATGCTCTGGCTTACATCTCGTACCACATCCAGATACATTTCTTCCACCTCGAGGCCGGTCAGGGTAGGATCGGTAGGAAGGTAATAAAGGTTGAGTTCTAAAGCGTCGGCCCCGGCTTGTTCCATTAATTTGGCATACTCGATCCAGCCACCCGAGGACACCCCGTTCAGGCTGCCCATAATCGGTATTTTTGTGGCCTCTTTGGCCTTGCGAAGAAGCTCTAAATACTCGTGTGGCCCTACATTAAACTGATCTGGCTGGGGAAAGTAGTCCAGTGCTTCTGCATAGCTATGGGTTCCATATTCCAGATAATGGTGCAGGGCGTGGCTTTCCTGCTCGATTTGCTCCTCGAACAGCGAGTACATCACCACTGCCGCGACACCCGCATCCTCGAGCTTGCGAAGGCCATCCAGCGTATAGGAGAGTGGCGAGGCCGAGGCGACCAGCGGATGGGCTAGCCTCATCCCCAGGTAGGTGGTGCTCAGGTCGGGCATACTCATACTTCCTCCCTTGCCGTAGCAGGTGATGCGGTGGAAATGGTCGGTTTAGGAGCTCCTTCTCCTACCGAAACCCTTGCCATTAGTTCGTAGTCCTTCCAGCGGGCCGAGATAGCCTCCTGGGCAGCCTGGAACATCTGCTCGGCCTCCTGGGGATTGATCTGCCGCAGCATACGGTAGCGATTTTCGTGAAGAGCATAGTCCTTGAAACTTATCTTGGGTGGCCTTGAGTCAAGTTGAAAAGGATTCTTGCCCTCGGCTTTAAGGCGGGGGTCGTAGCGATACAGCGGCCAATAGGCCGATTCGGCGGCCAGTTTCTGCTGCTCGAGGCCCTTGGCCATATCAATGCCGTGAGCGATGCAGTGGCTGTAGGCAATAATCAGCGCCGGGCCTGGGTAACTCTCAGCTTCCAAAAAAGCCTTCACGGTCTGGGCATCGTTGGCGCCCATCGCCACCTGGGCTACATAGACATAGCCATAACTCATGGCGATGCGCCCCAGGTCTTTTTTGGGGGTGGCTTTACCACTGGAAGCAAACTTGGCCACCGCCCCTAGCGAGGTGGCCTTGGAAGACTGACCACCGGTATTGGAATACACTTCGGTGTCGAGCACCAGCAGCTTGACGTTGTGCCCGCTGGCCAGGACATGATCCAAGCCCCCAAAGCCAATGTCGTAGGCCCAGCCATCGCCTCCTACAATCCAGACCGACTTGCGTACAAGCACATCGGCCAGACTCAGCAAGTCCTTGGCCAGCGGATCGTCCTGGCTTTCTAGGCGGGATTTTAGCAACGCAACCCGTTCGCGCTGGGCGTCTATGCCGGCCTGATCCGATTGGTTGGCTCCGAGTATCGCGTCTACTAGTTCGGCCCCCAGCCTTTCTCGCAATTGAGCCAGCAGTTCTCGAGCATATTCGTTCTGCTTGTCTAAGGTCAGGCGCATCCCGAGGCCAAACTCGGCATTGTCTTCAAAGAGGGAGTTGCTCCAGGCAGGGCCGCGCCCCTCGCGGTTTTTGGTCCAGGGGGTGGTGGGAAGGTTACCACCGTAGATACTCGAGCAGCCGGTGGCGTTGGCGATCAAGCTGCGTTCGCCAAAGAGCTGGCTCAAAAGCTTCAAGTAGGGGGTCTCGCCACAGCCTGCACAGGCCCCGGAGAACTCGAAGAGGGGGTGTAGCAACTGCACATTCTTGACATTGTTAAAGCCCAGGCTGTCGTGACGTGGGTAATCCGGTAAGTCCAGGAAGAACGCCCAGTGCTGGCTACCTTGCGCCCGTAGGGGGAGTTGGGGTTCCATATTGATAGCTTTGCGACCGACCTGGCTCTTGTTCTTGGCCGGGCAAACTTCTACACACAGCGAGCAACCTGTACAGTCTTCTACCGCAACCTGTAGGGTATAGCGCTGTCCTTCCAGGCCCTTCCACATGGCTCCCGCAGTCTGGAATCCTGCGGGTGCTGATGCATAGACTTCGGGTGGGGCCACCTTGGCTCGAATGACAGCATGCGGGCAGACCAGCACACACTTGCCACACTGAATACAGACCGCCGGATCCCAGACCGGCACCTCCAGGGCTATGTTGCGCTTTTCCCACTGGCTGGTGCCGGTGGGATAGGTGCCGTCGGGGGGCAGCGCACTCACCGGGAGGGCATCTCCCTGGCCTGCAAGCATGGGTGCTGTAACTGCCTGCACGAATTCGGGGGCCTGGGGCGAGACCACCGGCGGCATTTGCAGGGTGCTGGTAGGGGCTGCGGGCACTTCAACGGGGTACAGGTGGGCCAGAGCAGCATCTACGGCTGCAAAGTTCTTGCGAACCACTGCTTCACCGCGTTTGCCATAGGTCTTGCGGATGGCCTCCTTGATTTTCCCAATGGCTTCTTCGCGCGGCAGTACCCCAGAGAGGGCGAAGAAACAGACCTGCATCACCGTATTCATCAGGTTGCCCAGTCCCACGTCCCTGGCGACCTGATAGGCGTTGATGGTGTATACGGATAGCTTCTTCTCGATAATTCGTGCCTGCACTTCGTAGGGCAGGTGGTTCCAGGTCTCGGCTGGGTCATAGGGGCTGTTGATCAGCAGGGTAGCCCCCTCCTGTGCAGTTTCCAGTACATTGTAGCGTTCGAAGAAACCAAACTGGTGCACGGCCACAAAGTCGGCATGGTTGATTAGATAGGTGCTTTGGATTGGCTTGGGGCCAAAACGCAGGTGGCTGATGGTGCGAGCCCCAGACTTCTTGGAGTCGTAGACGAAATAGCCCTGGGCAAAGAAATCGGTCTCCTCACCGATAATCTTGATGGTGTTCTTGTTGGCTCCCACCGTTCCATCCGATCCCAGCCCCCAGAACACCGAACGCTTGACCTCTGGGGGTTCGATGCTCAGGTTGGGATCGTAGGGCAGGCTGGTATGGGACACGTCGTCGTGGATGCCCAGGGTGAAATGGTTCTTGGGTGAGGACTTTTTCATTTCCTCGAGAAGCCCGATGAGCATGGCTGGCGTAAACTCTTTCGAGGAAAGCCCATAGCGACCTCCAATAACGGTGGGACGGTTCTCGGAGAGGCTCTCAGCCACTGCGGTGACTACATCCTGATAGAGCGGCTCTCCGGCACTGCCGGGCTCTTTGGTGCGATCGAGCACAGCGATAACCTGCACGCTGGACGGAAGGGCTTTAATGAAAGCTTCGACGTTGAAAGGGCGGTAGAGCCGCACCTTCACCAGCCCAACCTTTTCACCCTGGGCCTGCAGGTATTCGATTGTTTCCTGGGCGGTCTCGGCTCCCGAGCCCATTAGTACCACTACCCGCTCAGCATCGGGTGCACCGAAGTAGTCGAACAGCTTATAGGCTCGCCCGGTGCGCTCGGAAAAGCGGTTCATGTAGTCCTGCACGATGGTTGGAACCCTCTGGTAATAGGGGTTGACAGTTTCTCGAGCCTGAAAATACACATCCGGGTTTTGGGCGGTTCCGCGCAGCACAGGGTGGTCGGGGGAAAGAGCCCTGGCCCGATGAGCCCGAATCAAATCTTCGTTTACCAGCGCACGGAGGCCGTTATCGTCCAGCGCCTCAATCTTCATCACCTCGTGCGAGGTGCGGAATCCATCCATGATATGTAGAAAGGGAATACGACTCTCTAAGGTGCTGGCCTGGGCAATCAGCGCGAAGTCTTGCGCTTCTTGTACAGAACCCGCAAACAGCATGGCCCAGCCGGTAGCCCGCGTTGCCATCACATCCGAGTGGTCACCAAAGATAGAAAGCCCCTGGGCCGCTATCGAGCGGGCAGCAATGTGAAAGACCGTGCTGGTAAGCTCTCCCGCAATTTTATACATGTTGGGGATCATGAGCAGCAGGCCCTGGCTGGCGGTGAAAGTGGTGGTGAGGGCTCCGGTTTGCAAGGCTCCGTGTATAGCCCCGGCAGCCCCTCCTTCAGACTGCATTTCCTGAACCAGGGGTACCGTACCCCATAGGTTGGGACTGCGTTGGGCGCTCCACTGGTCGGCAAACTCGCCCATAGGTGAGGAAGGGGTGATGGGATAGATGGCAATAACTTCATTGAGCTTGTGGGCGATCCTGGCAACCGCCTCATTCCCATCTACTGTGACTACCTGGTGCATAGTGGCCTCCTGAGAAAGAACCTAGTTCTAATCTAGTCCTTTCCCAAGGGACACATTGCCCTTTGATTCCTCTTGGTCAGGTACGTAGATTTTAGAGATGCTGCTAATCCAGGCGGTTGTTAAGTGGCGCAGATGTTGGGCCGCTCAGATGCAAAGTAGCTCATGACATCGGTATGAGCACTGTGATCTGTGCAGAAAGAAATGATTTCAGTGCCGGGTCTTGCTGAGGCGCGATAAACTAAATCTCAATGCCCTACCGTGTCTCCAAAAGTCGTCTGCTTCCACCCCGAACGGCGCGGGAGGTGGATCGGTTGCGGTTGCACGAGTTGTTGAATCAGGGTTTCGCCAAAAGTCCTTTGCTGGTGTTAGCGGCGGGGGCTGGCTATGGCAAGTCTACCTTGTTGGCGACCTGGCCCGCAGTGTGGCTGACCCTGGGGGAGGATTGCTCCGACCCGGTGGTGTTGGGCTGGCATCTGGTGGAAGCCTATGCACCACGGATAGGCAAGGGTTTGGAGCCGGTGGCGGGAGCCCTCGAGCGGGGGGCGTGGGCGAGTGCCGGTGAGCTCTTGCTGGAAGCGCTCGGCGAGTTGCCTGTACATTTACTGGTGTTGGATGAAGCGCAGCGGGCTGCCAGCCGTGAAGCCGTAGCCTTGCTGCGTACTCTAAACCAGGTTCCGGGATTGCGAATAGCAGTCTTGACCCGGCGTGCTGCGCCCTGGGAGGTGCTGGGACGGGTACTCGGAGAGAACGAGCTGGCTTTTGATGCCGGGGAGGCACTGCAACTAGCCGAGGCCATTGCGCCCGAACTACCGGCCTTTGAGATAGAGCAGGCCCATAGTCTGGTACGGGGCTGGCCCCTGGGGCTACGGTTGCTGTTGCGGGCCATGCAGCGAGGCGCCAAGCCGGAACAAGCCTTCTACGCACATCCTGACCCTGCGGGGCTGCTGGCCTATCTGGTGCCTGTGCTGCCTGAAGGTGTGCAGCAACTGGCGGCCAAGGCCAGTGTCTTGGGTGAATTGGGGCCGGAGGAGGCTCCTTGGGTGGGCGATATTGGGCTGCTCGAGCGCTACACTGCAGATTTGCTTCTCGAAAAGGTGGGAGGGCGGATTCGCTTTCACCCCCTGGTACGCCAGGCCCTGATGACTTTGTTGGAGCCAGGTGAGGTGCGTAGTTTGCTCTCCAGAGCTGCAGATGCTGTATTGCAGCGGGGTGAGGATGTGCGGGCTGCGGGGTATTTACTTGAAGCAGGGCGCATGGGCCATGCTGCAGACCTGGTGCTGAGCCGGGGTGAAGAGTGGCTTTCTAAGGGACTCACCTATACCGTGCTGGCGATGCTTGAGCGCTTGCCCGAAACCATGCTGCACACCCGTCCAGCGCTACGCTTTCTCCATGGCGAAGGCTTGCGGCAGGCTGGACGCTATGCGGAAGCCGAGCAAGTCTACCGGCAAGCGCTAAACGAAGGTGTCGAACAGGCGCTGTTGGGTTTGTCACGTTTGTACCTGGACACGGTCGAACCCGCCAAAGCCCAGGGTTACTTGATGACCGCTCGAGTCCGTTATCCCGAAGAAGCTGCCCAGCTATGGGCCGAAAATTTACTCAATATGGGAAGGGTAGAAGAGGCGATCGCGCTTGGATTGGATGGCCCCAGGGTCTGGTTGCGCAGTGGTCAGCCGGAGCGGGCACTGACCGAACTGCGCCAATTTGAAACCGCAACCACGGGCCGGGCCCCGCAAAATCACCGGGAAGGAACTTTGTTGCTCGCACTGCTCGAGGCGGTGGCAGGTGATGCCAAAGCGGCTGAAGCAGCAGCAAAAAAAGGGCGGCGCGAGGGAGAAACCCTGGGAAGCCCATTTGTGGTGGCACTGGCCGAGGCACGGTTGGGCCACGCCCTGTTGGCACAAAATCGCTGGCTGGAAGCTGGAGAGGCCTACAGGCGCTCGCTCTCTCTTTCGCAAGGAGGCCCTTCACGCCTTAGGGTAGAGCCTCTGGGTGGGCTGGCTGCACTGGGAGAAGATAAGGCTTCCCGCGATATGGTACGGTATGCCCGCGAGTCGGGAGACGCCTGGGTAGAATCCTTCATGACCCTCATGGCAGCCCAGGCGCACTTGCGCCGGGGCCAACTCTTTGTATTACCGGCACTGGCTGGTGTGGATGACCCTTTCTTGTTGGCTTTGGCCGAAAACACCCTCTGGAAATCGGATACAGGAGGGCTGCTGGGACGCTATCCCTTTTTGCTAAACGCCACACTTTTTGCCCCACCCGCCCATCTGAGCCGCAGGCTTTTGTGGGAAGCTGGAAAGCTCGATGTGCCTTACCATCCTGGCGTGTGTGTCGAGATTCGTGCACGGGGTCTACTGCGGGTGCGGGTGGACTACCAGGAAACTCGCTTCAAGCGCGAAAAGACCCGCACTCTGCTGGCACTGCTGCTGATTCGTAACTGGAGCAAAGAAGCCCTGTTGGAAACCCTCGAGGTCTCCGACGGCGAGTTTAGGGTGCTCTGGTCGGAGCTGCTGGGCACCCTCGAGCCCGGACGACCCAGCCGTGCTCTGGGGTATTTCTTGAAACCCTATGGCCTGGCAATCGTGCCGGAGCTATGGGTGGACTTGTGGCTCCCAACCCAAGAGGAAGCCCTGCCTTTTGAGTCAATGGATCACCCCGAACTCGAGCGCTATCGTGCGGCCTACCGTGAGGCTCTGTTACACCGCTTGTTAAGTGCCAACGAGCCCGCATCGTGGCTCAAGGCGCTCCGCCTGGAACCCACCGACGAAAAAATCCTGACCCGTTTGCTCGAGACACCATTGTCTAAAGAAGCCTGGGAAATCTACCAAAGCGCAATGCAGGAGCTTGACTTGCCGCTGGGGATAAAGGCTCCTTAGGGGCCGCTGGGAAAAACCAGGGCGGTTCACGCATTGATCCCATCCCGCTACCGTACGCAAATCACCTCCCTGGCGAAATTTTCGGATGTGGATACCCTGCGATATTTCCTGAAACCGCCCTAGTCAACGCTCCGCACATCGGCTGCATCGCGCAGCGCGTCGCCCACAAAGTTGTAGCAAAGCACCGACAGTACAATAAAAGCACCGGGCCACAGCAACCAGGGATACTGGCTCAGCGCCGATAAATCCTGCGCATCAGCCAGCAAGAGACCCCAACTGGCCATCGGCTCCTTGACCCCCAGGCCCAAAAACGACAGGGTACTTTCGCCCAAGATGTATCCGGGTAAGGCCAGCGTAGCAGCAATGATCAGATATGAGCTAATGTTGGGGGTAATGTGGCGGGTAATAATGGTCAGATCCTTTTGCCCCAGTGCTTTGGCAGCGGTGACGTATTCGATATCGCGCAAGGCAATTACCTGACCCCGTACCACTCGAGCCAAACTGGCCCAACCGATAAAAGCCAGTACCGCCACAATGCCCATATACACATAAGTGCTGGGCCAATTGGCTGGAATGATGGTAGCCAGTGCCAGCAGAATAGGCAGGCGAGGAATGGACAGCAGCACCTCGATAATTCGCTGGATCACCAGGTCAATTCGCCCGCCGTAGTAGCCCGAAATTCCGCCCATCAAAATCCCAATCACGAAAGAAATCGCTACCCCAACAATTCCAACCGTAAGTGAGATTTGCGAGCCAATCACGGTACGGGAAAAGATGTCACGGCCCAGCTTGTCACTGCCCATCAAGAAGATGGTGCCATTTTCCACCCCAAACAGGTGGAGATTGGTACGCAGGCCGTAAAAGTTATAGGTGTCTCCTTGTACAAAAAAGCGAATGGGCACGGGCTGGGTTTTATCTTCGGTATAGGTTTGCAAAAATGTAACTGGGTCGCGCTGTCGTTGAAGCGCATAGACAAAAGGACGGCGTAACTGCCCCTCGTGGAAAAATTGAACGCGCTGCGGTGGCTGATTACCTGAGCCCACATGCTGGGTAGCCACACTGTAGGGTGCAACGAAACCGGCAAAAAGGGCCATCAAGTAGAGCAGCAGCAGCACAAGGGCACTCCACACTCCTGGCCGATGGCGCAGGAAACGCCTCCAGGCTAGATGCAGTGGGCTATTGCGATCCCTGAGCATATCCACCTTCAGTCATAACGAATTCGGGGGTCGGCCAGACTCAGTGCAATATCGGCCAGCAAATTTCCTACTACCAGCAGCACTGCCGAAAGCATCAAAATCGCCATTGCAACCTGCTGATCTTTGGCGAATAGTGAATCCAATAGCAGCGGCCCCATGGTGGGCAACGAAAGCAATTTGGCGACTACAATATCGCTGCTGATGAGCTGTGGGAGTGAAAGCCCGGCCAGGCTAATCATCGGATTGATGGCATTTCGCACCGCATGACGATAGGTCACGACCCGCTCGGCCAACCCCTTGGCCCGTGCGGTGCGTACGTAGTCCATACCCAACACGTCGAGCAAATTGGCCCGCATCTGCCGCATCAGACCCGCCAGCCCTTCAGCGCTCATGGCGACAATGGGAATCCACAAATGGGACAGGAAATTCACGAAGCGATCCCAGCTCCAGGGTGCATCAATATACTGCGGACTGAACAGCCCTCCAACATTGGTTCCACCGGTACTCAACACCAGATAAATGAGCAGTAGCGCAATCAGAAAATCGGGGGTTGCCAGGCCCATATAGCCCAGGAAATTCGAGCCCGTAGCCAGAACCCCACGCCGCCGCAAGGCGGTTGCGATGCCCAAAGGAATAGCGATCAGCCAGGTTATGACCAGGGTCAGGGTGGCCAGAACCAAGGTCCAGCCTACCCGTTCCCAAATGATGCTACTGACCGGCCTGCCGCTCTGAAAAGAAAAGCCAAAGTCTCCCTTAAAAACGATGTTGGTTAACCAGTTCCAATACTGGATATAAAGAGGCTGATCCAGTCCAAACTGCCGTTTGATGTTATTGACGGTTTCTTCGCTAAAACGGGGATCATCTAGATAGTTACTCAAGAACCCACCCGGCTGAAGCTGCATCACCACGAAAATTAGCATGGAGATCAGCACCAGGGTCGGGATGGCCAGCAAGAGCCTGCGTAATACATAAATTAGCATAACAGTAACCAGACAATGCAGGGTGCAAGATAGAGGATTTGCTCCGCGTATCCTGCACCCTATAGCATGAGCCTTAGCGTTGGAACATCAGCGGTACGGGGTTGAAACCGGGAATAACGCCCAGGCTGAAGATGTAGTTGCCGTAGCGGTTGGAAACTGCGCCCACCGCGAACTCCTTGGCAATCATGATGACCTGAGCTTCCCTGGCCGCAATGGCCTGCCAGCGGTCATAGAGGGCCTTGCGCTGGGTGAAGTTGGTAGTGCTGGCAGCACGTTCCCACAGGTCGTAGATCTCGCGTTCCCAGGGCAGGAAGTTGTTGAACTGGGGTTGACCGGTGGGAGTGGTGGGCTGGGTGGCCTGGTTCCAGTAATACAGCGAGCCGCCGGGTTTCCAGATGGGGGTGCGGAGCTCGGGGTCGGGCTGGTCACCCAGCGCCAACAGGATGGCTTCCCAGTCCTGTCCGCGCCCAGTGGCAAGCAGGTTGGCTGCCAGAATGCCCTGCAGGTTGACCTTGACCCCCACCCGTTGGAAGTCGTTTTGCAGGATGGTAGCGATTGCGGTAAAGACTGCGGAGTTGGAGCCGTAGGTGAGGGTGAATTCCAGGGGGCGGCCATTGGGCAGTAGGCGGATACCATCAGCCCCACGCCGCAGTCCCAGACGATCCAGGGCGGCGTTGGCGGCGTTCAGGTCGTAGCGGCCCTGCAGCCGGGCGACTTCGGGGTAGTACCACTCGGAAAGCGGCGCTACGCCATAGCTGGCCCGCTCGGCCAGACCGTTGTACACATCTTCAATGATGCGCTCACGGTTGACTGCGAACTGCATGGCGCGGCGGAAATCGGAGTTACTGAATAGTCGAGCCAATTCGGCGTTTTTAGCGCCGTAATTAAAGGAAAGGTTGGGGGGTGAACCAAACAGGGCGCGGAACTGCACCACCCGGAAGGGTCCACCGGCTACTTCACGCCGTTTGAGGTCGGGGAACTCGGCTCCAGTAGTGTTGATCTGACCAAGGTTGCCTGCCAGGAACTGGGCCACACGGGCTTGTGAGTCGGTAATGATGAGGTACTGCAGTTGGTCGAGGTAGGGAAGGGCTGTCCCGGCAGCATCGCGCTTCCAGTAGTTGGGGTTCTTGACCAGGGTAACCTGTTGCCCAGCGGTGTAGCTACGCAAGCGGAAAGGGCCGGTGCCGACCACTTCCTCGGGATTAACATTGGTGGGCCAGGCGTTGTTGATTTCGGCACGGGGCCTGCCCCCTTCCTGGCTAAAGCTCACCAGTTTGTGTTTGGGCATGATGGGCAACCGCATGTAGTGGATGAAGGCAGGGGCCGGTTTGGGCAGGGTGAAACGCACCCGGAAATCGTTCACCTTTTCAATCTGTACGCCCGCAAAGTTGCCAGGGTCACCGCCCCGGGCTTCGGGGTTGGCGACAATCTGGGTATAGGTGAAGACCACGTCATCGGCGGTGAAAGGGCGGCCATCGTGCCACCGGACATCGCGGCGCAGGTCGAAGGTATAGACCCGGCTCTCACCGGTAATGGTCC
>JBBIUP010000033.1:0-23239 GCA_037440185.1 Meiothermus sp.
GTGTGGGGGCGGGTACCCGGGCCGCCATGATGGTGGAACGCTATCTGGCCGAGCATCCTGCCGAGGTGGTGGGGTAGACGCACCCCCGACAATCTGGATAACGCATCGCTGCTGGGCGGGTATTGCGGCGAAGCGGTTGAGATGTAGGCAAAATATTCGATAACCCATCCAAGAACTCGAGGCAGCACGGAAGTTTGGAAAGGCCACCTACTTGACAGATTCCACAAACAATGGTTCGGTGCGCTTGCGCCTCACCATTGGCAGCGCCCTGGGATTGTTCATGACCGGGGCCATAGGAGCGTCGGTGGGGGCTGTGATCCCACAGTGGCAGGCCGAGTTTGCTGTGAGCGGTGAACTGGCCTGGTACTTCAACCTGTTTTTTGTAGGGGCTTTGCTGGGCATTTTTCTAAGCAGCCGGATGCGCATCCGCCATCCCTGGCTCTCGCTGGCATTGGCAGTGGAGGGTCTGGGATTGTTGTTGGTAGCGATAGCACCCCAGGTAGGCGGGGTTTTCCTGGCGGCCTTATTGCTGGGCCTGGGGGTAGCAGTTGCTAACTTTCACTGCAATGCCCTGCCCCTGGAGCTCTATCCAAAGGGCCAGATGGCCATGCTCAACCGCATCAACGCTGCTTTTGGCGTGGGAGCGGTGTTGGCTCCGCTGCTCATGGTCTGGTTGCCCTGGCGCCTGGGCTACGGGGTGCTGGCGGGGGTGGCCTTGCTGGCGGCTGGGTTGTTATGGAAAGCACCCGCACCCCGAGCGCAGTCGCCCGCCCAGGAAACAAAGCGACGGCCTGAACTGCTGCCATTTGTGTTGGCTGCGGTGATGGGTTATGTGGCGGTGGAATTGGTGATCTCGAGTTTCTCTGGCCTCTATTTGCGCCACCTGGGCTACGACCCGCGCTGGGTGGGGGTGTTGCTCTCGCTGTACTGGTTGGCGCTTACGGCAGGCCGCTGGCTGTTGGCCGATTTTATTGCGGTGCGCCCGCTGGCCCGGCTGGCGTGGTTGCACCTGGGAGCGGTGGTGGTGGCACTGTGTTACTTGGTGCCGTCTCTGGCCTGGTTGTTTCCGCTGGTAGGTTTTTTGGTGGCTCCAACCTTTCCTACACTGTACGGTTTTGTCGGCTTGCATATTGGCTACTATGGGCTGGCCTCTTTGTTTTATGCCGCAGCCGTGGGCAGCAACCTGGTTCCCGCCGCTTTTGCCCTGGTTCCCAAGGAGGGTTTGGCCCTGGGTATGCTGGGTGTGGTGGGATGGATGGCGATCATGACCTATCTGCTCAAGCGGTTTTCAGAAAGAAATACACCGTCTTCCTAGGAAGTAGCACTCTTTTGCGCCAACTTCTTGCGGCCAGGAACACGAAAAACAAGCTTCTGCAACTGGATGCTTTCTCGTTTTCGTTCTTCGGTAAAAACAGAGAACTGCGACAAGGAGCAAATGTGAAGCTGAAAGCCCTGCTCTTCGACCTCGATGGCACCATTGCCGATACCGACCGGTTGCACGAACAGGCCTGGCTCGAGGGGTTGGCCCAGTATGGCATTCTGGGCGACCACCACTACTACCAGACCCAGATCAGCGGGGGCCTGAACCCCGAGATCGTGCAGCGGTTGTTACCGCAGCTCTCTCGGGCCGAGGGTGAGGTTTTTCTCGAGCAAAAAGAGGCCCGCTTCCGTGAACTTGCCGGCGGGGTTACCCCGCTGCCGGGGTTGCGCGAACTGTGGGATTGGGCCAGAAGGATGCACCTGCAAGTGGCATTGGTCAGCAATGCGCCAAGGGTCAATGCCCTGCACCTGCTCGAGCGGTTCAACCTGGCCTTCGACCGGGTTGTCCTATCGGAAGAACTTTCCGCTGGAAAACCCCACCCGTTGCCCTACCGCACCGCGCTACAGCAACTGGGCATTGGGGCGGATGAGGCGGTAGCGTTTGAAGACTCTCCCTCGGGCATCCAGGCTGCGGTAGGCGCTGGAATTCGCACCGTCGCGCTCACCACGGGACACCAGTCGGACGGCCTGAAAAAGGCCGGAGCCTTTCTGATCGTCTCGGATTTTACCGACGTGCGCTTGTGGGACTGGCTGCGGAACAATTTGAGCTGACAGTTTCTTGGCGGGTAATTGACCCGCACGATGTACAATCTCTCGGTAGAGACTGCCCACACGTACTATGTGGGTGAGGGCCAGTGGCTCGTACACAATGTCACTTGCCCACCCATAATCAGTCGAGAGTTTAAGGCAGGCGGCAACCTCCAAATTCAACCTGGTAGATACACGGAAAGCGAGATGGATGCGGCTTTTGTGCTGTCTCAGTGGGGCAACAACGTGACTATTCGCCCGGCTTCGGGGCAAGGCAGGCTTTCGGATCTGGTGGTTAACGGAGTGGACTACGACTTGTACACGCCTGAGGCCGGAACTTTCGTCCGCAACATCATCAACGCTATGCTCAGGAAGGATACCCAGGCCAGCGGCATAGTTCCCGACTTGAGGAACGTCCAGAGCATGGGGTACGCAGAAGCTGGTCTGCTGACGAGGCTCAAGGAGCTAGGCGCTCAGAACATCAACGACATCGTGTTTGTCAAGGGGGGCAAGCAGTGGCCGGGATGCTGTGTACATGCGGGCACTTGATTGACTACGGGAGAATTCCCTCGCCCCACCAGTGGGAGGTCATCTCCGAGCGAGAGTGGTTCGAGCGGAACGATTCGGGGGAAGATCATTTCGGCTTGCAGAAGCGGATGAAGGTAATGCTGGAGTGCCCGGACTGCGGTAGATTGTGGTTCTTTCGGAATGGCTTCTCTGAGCGACCAGAGATGTTCGAGCCGACCCCGTACAGCTCTGAGTAGAGGGTTCTAGGCTGGCAAAGGTAAAGGTAGCTGGAGGGGGACTCGAGCCAGCCTCGAGTCCTCTTCCCTTTTGCCCTCGGGGCCTCTCACCAAACTCGAGCCACACCAAATTGATCCAGCAAAGTATCTTTGCTTACCAAGGTCAATTGCTCTACTAGCGCCTGTGCGGCCAGGGCCCGGTCAAAGGGATCTTTATGCTCAGCCTCGAAGGTTGTCGCCCGAATGGTGTGGACGTTGTTGAGGCCCAACTCGATGAACCCATACACCTTCAGGGTGCTATGAAACTCGTCCAATAACGGTTGAGCGGAGGGTAGTTTTCCCACTTTCCATTTGATGGCTATTTCCCAGGCACTTACTGAGGAAACATAGACTTCGTTGCCACGTTCCCGAATAAGTGCCAAAGCCGAAGCGGTCAACAAACTCTGCTGGGTGTCGTACCACAGCAGTGCATGGCTATCGAGCAGCAATCGCATTATTTGTACCAGTCAGCCAAAGCATTTTCCTCGAGCGGCTCGAGTGCGGCTTGAATTTCTGCTGCCTCAAGAGGCTGGGAATGTAGCCCTACCGGGCGTTGCCCCTGACCACTTTCTATTGGGGTCAGTCGGAGCAATGGTTTGCCGTGTTTGGCAATGATGATCTCCTCGCCCCGTAGAGCCTTTTCCACCAGTAAGGAGAACTGGGTTTTGGCTTCGTGTATGTTGAATTGCATACAGCCTCCTAAAACGACTCAATTTATCACAAATGGACTAGAGTTGAAACAACAGCTCATCTGATTTGCACCGAGATGTACAATCTCTCGGTAGCCGAGACCCCCCCAATTTCAGTTGCGCCGCAATACCTCGGCATCGGCAGGCCGCTTGCGCAGCGCTTGCGGGGTAAGGTTGGCCCGGCGGAAGTTGTTGAAGCTGAGGTCGGCCACCACTTTGTTGCTGCTGTCACGCAGGGTGATGGAGATGGGGCGGGGGTCGGACTTGAGCACCAGAATTTCCATGTTGGCAAAGCCCAGCGAGGCGTCTTTTGGAGTTCCGGTGATACGCCAGACCGCTCCAGAGGAGTTGTTTTGTTCCCCTGCCAGCCGCAGTGTGACCCGCTCGGCGAGCTGGTTGAAGTCGCCCAGATCGGTCAGGTTGACACCCAGGCCCTCCACCCTGGCCTTGGCGCGGGGCTGAATAATCACCTGGTTGGTCAGGAACAGATAGTTCCAGACTTCCTTGTCCGAGATCACCACAAAGTTGCCTTCCAACGCGGCGGGTTTTTTGAACTCTACTCGAGCCAACTGCTCCCGGCCCGGAATGACCTGAAGCCTGAACTCGGCATCCTGGCTGCTGCCATCGGGCAGTTGAATTTTGCCGGTGATGGTAGCCTCCCAGGGTGAGCGATCCATGTTGGTCTGCACCTGGCGGGTGATGTCGGCGATGGTCTGGGCCACCACCAGACCAAGCGATAGAACGGCAATTGCCAACAACTTTTTCATTCATTGCCTCCAAAACTGAGCATGTAGCGCAACCATAGCGAAAATCCACCATCGTAGCTTGCATCGGCGCGGAAGCGGTATGCCTCCACCCCCAAGCTAGCAGCCCAGGGATAGGCCACGGTTAGGCGCAGCTTAAGATTGTTGATTTGTTCCTCGTCTAGAGGAGTTGTTAAGGCTGCCTCCAGCCGGGTCAGTTGCCCTGCACGTAGGCCGGTCTCGAGGATGGTTCCCGCTTCGTCGAGTTCGCCCCGCCAACCCAGCAGGCCGTAGATGCGGGAGTCGTCTATCCCCAGGCCAAAGGTGTAGGTCTGGCCCTGGCGCAGGGCATAGCTTAGTTCAGCCGCACCCCTGGCGATGCCGGCCAGATCGTTTTTGAAACCCAGTTGCAGGCCCAGGGTTTGCCGGGGGTCGAGGCGGTAGCGCCCACCCAATCCCAGCTTCAACCCGCCTTCGGCATCGTCGCCCACCCACAAATTGGAGCGCAAGGTGTTGCTATACGCGGCTTCCAGGTTTGCAGCCACCGGGCCAAAGATTCCGCTGGCACTGGCCTGTAAGCCCCAGCCTGCAAAGCCTAGGCCGACCCGTGCGCCGTAGCTCAGCCGACCCAGGGCACTAAACTCCAGAGCGCCGTTCAACCCCACGCCCAACGCATCGCGCTGAAACCGCGCGCTTAGATCCAATTCGCCCAGCGGGAGTGTGGTTTCTACAGTTGGTGTCGGGTAATCGGGCCCTAAGCGCCCATACAGGCCGAAGGTGAGGGACTGTGCTGTGGCCTGCGAAAGGAAGAGCGTACAGCAAGCAAGCAGTAGCAGGCGATAGGTTTTCTGGCCGATGGCGGCCACTGCTTGCACGGATGCATGATTCTTAGCCTTCAACACAATTCCCCTTACCCAGCCAACCGCTTACCAAAGCGCAGGCTTGCCAAGCCTAGCACGGCCACGCTAAAAATGATTAGCGCAACCAGATCCATCCAGAGGGTCTCGAGGCCCGCCCCCCGCAGCATCACCCCCCGCGTCCCATCAATCAGATAGCGGGCCGGGATCACCGCAGACAACCCCTTGAAAAAGAGGGGCATCCCATCTACCGGGAACACAAAACCCGAAAGAAAAATCGTGGGCAGGATATAGGCAAAGGTGCCAAACACCGCCTGGATTTGGGTGCGGGCCAGGGTGGAAATCAAAACCCCGACCCCCAGTGAACCCAGCACAAACAGCACGATCAGGCCAAACAATAACAGGAGATTGCCGCGTACCGGTACGCCAAACACCCAGTGCCCAACCGAGAGCACCACCAGGCTGACCAGCGTGGCAATCACAAAATAGGGCAAGACCTTGCCCAGCACCACCTCGTAGGGTTTGATGGGGCTGGCAATCAGCGATTCCATGGTGCGGCTCTCGTTTTCGCGCACAATCGAAAGTGCGGTCAAGAGCACCGTAAAAATGGTCATGATCAGACCGATGATGCCAGGGATCATGAACCAGGCGGTCTTGTTGTCGGGGTTGTAGAGGGTGTGGAGGGTAGGGGTGAGGGGCGGGGTGGTGGCAGTTCCGGCCAGCACCTTGCCCGCCAGCAGGCGGCTATTGACATCGCCCAGCACTTTGCGCAGGGCGGCCTGCGACTGGAAGGCGAAGTTGGGATCGGAGCCATCCACAAACACCTCGAGCTGCAGCGCTTTGTCTTGCCGCACGGTTTGCAAGGCTCTGGCTGGAATCACCAATCCTACGCGAGCCTGGTTTGCCTGAATGGCCTGCGGAACCTGCTCGGGGTCTTGAGCAGTGTAGGTGATGCTGAAGCGATTTTCTTTCTGCAGCTCTTGTAGCAGATTCTGGCTGATGCGGTCTTGCGAGCCATCGTAGACGGCCAGCCGAATGCCCGAGAGGGTGAAGTTGATGGCATAGCCAAACAGCAGGGTCATGATGATGGGCAGACCCACAATCAGCCGGGATAGCACGTGGTCGCGGCGGATCTGGGTGAACTCCTTTCGAGCTAACGCAGCGATGCGGTTCATGGCTCACCTCTGAGCAAAGCTGATGGGATAAGTGTTTCCATGATGACTTTGCGAAATCCGCCCGGCAACGCCCCTTGGGAATTGCGCCTACCACGAGGTAGTTGCCCTTCGTACTGACGACATTTCGCAAAATCACTATGGCGCAACTTAGACCCCTCTGCCGAAGCTACCTTCCTTGATGTCGGCGATTTCATGGACGGGGCTCCGAAATGGTTTGGTTGTGGCGGGTTAGGACGATGAACACGTCTTCCAGGTTGGGATACACGGTCTGGAGGGGCAGATTGGGCGTTTGGCCTTTGTTCTCCAGGATCAGCCGGACGCCGTTGCCGCTGGGCCAACCATCCAGCACGCCGGGCAGGGCGCGAATTTGTTCAAGAGGCAGAGGGGTTTCGCTATAGGCAATACGGGCACTTTGCAGGGCCAGGGCTTGCAGGTCGTGTGGGGTGCCCTGGGCAATGATTTTGCCGCCATAAAGCAGGGCCAGCCGGTGGCAGCGCTCGGCCTCGTCCATATAGTGGGTGGTCACGAGCACCACCGCTCCCCGGGCGGCTTCCTGGTGAATCAGATCCCAGATGGTGCGGCGCGAAACTGGATCCAGGCCGGTGGTGGGTTCATCTAAAAACACCACTTTGGGCTCGTGCACCACCGCCTGGGCGATGGCCAGCCGTTGCCGCCAACCCCCCGAGAGGGCCCCGGCCAGCTGGTGGGCGAAACCCTGCAAGCCAAAGCGCTGAATGGTTGCCTCGACCAGGTGGGGCACGGCGCTGGCCTCCAAGTAGAGCCGGGCGCGGAATTCCAGGTTCTCGCGCACGGTGAGGTCGCGGTAGACGCTGGCTTCCTGGGTCGAGTAGCCGATGGCGGCCTTGACCTGGTCGGGGTGGCGGCCCACGTCCAGTCCCGCTACCTGGGCACCCCCTGCGTGGGGGAGCAGAACCCCGGTCAGGATACGAATGAGGGTGGTTTTGCCTGAACCATTGGGCCCCAACAGCCCAAATACCTCCCCGGGATTGACCTGCAAGCTTACCTTATCCAGCGCAACCAGGTTGCCAAAACGCCTCGAGACCCGCTCAACGCTGACCATAGCGCCTCCCCTCCAGGAAACCCTGGACATGGGCTTTCAAATCGAATGGTGGTTGAATCCCCATTGCCCCCAGAAGCAGTACCCTGGCAAAGAGCGGCCCCAGCAGCGCAATGGCGGTCTGAAAAGGAGACTCGTCGGAGCGCAACAAACCCGCTTTTTGCAGCCCTGTGATGTACTCGAGCACGGTGGAGATGGCACTGTTGAAGCCGGTTGGCCCTGACGCACCGCGTAACTCGGGGTGGCGGGCTAGCTCGGGCAAAAGCCGTACCACAAGGCCCTGGTTGGCCTCGAGCATTTGCATATAGTTCTGGGCTAGATGCAGCAGATCGGCCTCGAGGCGCTCACTACGGACGCGGTTAGGGTCTTGTGCAGGTGGGGGCGTATCTTGGCTGGTGCGCCCCGAAGCAAGCGTCTCGAGCGAAGACGAGGCCATTTCATCGTGCGATCCACCGACGGTTACCTCATCAGAAGCTCGCGCCCTTCGGGCCTCGAGGTTCCTCGAGGGTTTCGGCAACACCTGAGCTATGGGTGGGGTCAATTTTTGAATAGCTTCTTGCAGGAGTGTTTCCTTGCTACCGAAATGTCGAAACAGTGTGACCTCAGAAACCCCCGCTCTGGCTGCAATTTCGCGGGTGATGGCCCCCTTGTAGCCCTTTTCAGCGAGTAGCTCGAGCCCCGCCCGCAGCAGGGCTACCCTGGTCGAGTCGCTTTCGCTGAAGTGTGTAAGTAAGTACATACTTACATGCTAGCCCAAGACTGATTTAGCTGCAATGGGCTCTTGAATTAAGCCCACACCGACAGCGTGTTGCTGACCAAGGAAGGTTACTTCTGCCTAGAGCTACATCTTTTGGGGAGTGGATGTCAGAATGGGTGCGCTATGGCGAACCTCAAAAATCTTCCCGTTGGTAAGAAAGCTCCTGAAATTGTCCATATGGTCATTGAAGTCCCTCGGGGTTCTTCCAACAAATACGAATACGACCCCGACCTCGAAGCCATCAAGCTCGACCGTGTGCTGCCCACCGCCCAGTTCTACCCGGGCGACTACGGCTTCATTCCTTCTACATTAGCCGACGATGGCGATCCCCTCGACGGCATCATCCTCTCCACCTATCCGCTGCTGCCGGGGGTGGTGGTGGATGTGCGGGTGCTGGGCATGGTGGATATGCAAGACGAAAAAGGCGGTGATGCCAAAATCATCGGTGTGGTAGCCGAAGACCCTCGTTGGGATCATATTCAGGATTTGGCCGACATAACTGCCGCCCACAAACAAGAAATCCAGAATTTCTTCGAAACCTACAAGGCCCTTGAAGCCCACAAAGGCAAGTGGGTGAAGGTTTCGGGATGGAAAGACAAGGCCGGTGCAGTGGCCGAAGTCAAGGCCTGTATCGAGCGCTTCAAAGAGGCCAAGGATCGCTGACGGGTTTGGTAAATGCCCGACCTCTGCCCGGTTGATTCAACTGGCTTGACCATCCAGGGGCTTTTGTGGTTATGTAGTCACTCGAGCTACCTATGGCCTTGCCGCAGCGAATTGAATCCTTGTTGAAGGCGCTGGAAGTGCCCGACCTGGGTGTCGAGGTGCCTCAGGTAAGCGACGAGGAGGCCTTCCTCGAGGCCCTGGAAGCCGCTATTTGTAGTTTTATCGAAGACAGCGACGACGACGAAAGCCCCCTGGGCCTGATCGAGGCCGACCCGTTTGCCTACGACCTTTCCGACGAGCCCGATGCCGACGAACTGCAAAACGCTGTCAAAGACTTCATGAACGCGGGCGACTCACAGCTTTTGCTCATCACCCCCGACAGCCCCCTCCAGCCCGACGGCGGCGAAAGCCCGCAAAAGTTCTGGATATTTCTGCTGGAAATGCCCACCCTCTCCGAACACCGCTGGTGGGCCATCGTAGACAAAAACGGACGACACGAAACCTACAACTACGGGGTCATCTGATACAACTCTGCGCGTGAGGGGCGCATATAGCGCCCCTCACTTGCCGCGCCGGTTAGGTTCCGGTTATACCAGTGCTTTGCACCAGAATTGCGTAAGCGACTTTGCCGGTAGGTTCCGGCTACGCTAGTGCTTGCACCAGAATTGCGTAAGCGACTATGCCTGGGGCGCGTTCGGGGGTCTCTTTCATTGCTTTTTGGGTCACCTAAGCGCAGACTTGGTATGATCTACAACGCAGGGCTCACCGGCTCTGACCCAGCACTTCTCCTATGCGCTGTCGGGCGCGCTCGAGCTCGGCTGGGTCTTTCTGCCAGTCACGAAAACTACGGGCCATCTCGAGGGCCACAGTACCCACCTGTAGGTTCAGGCCACGCGCACGCAGCAGCCTCAAGTACTCGTAGTCCTCGATACCGTCGCGCAACCACTTGGCCCGGATGGAGGGGACGATACTGCCGGGCAGGCCCACGTCTCGGCCAGGGTAGAACCATAGTCCATCGCCGTTGAAGGCTCGGCCCGCGTTGAAGTAGCGCACATCTGTCCAGGGGTCTTGGCCTCGGCTGGTGTCATAGAAATCGGCGGCCCAGCCCAGGATGCCGGTGAAGCCCAGGTTGTAGGCCAGAAAGCCGCTGGAAATACGCCAGTTTATTGGGCTGTAGTCGAGCAGCCACTGTGGGGCGAAGGGCGTGTCGCGGTTGAGCAGGGCGGTGTAGTACCAGAAGCTGCTGCCCTGGGCCTTGGCAGCTTCCCAGAGGCCGGTGCGCTGGGCTTCCTCGAACATCTCCGCGTTAATGGCGAAGATGTCTACCAGCGGTTTTCCCTTGCCATCGTCTAGCAATTCGCGGCGCGGATGCAGGGTGCTGAGGTGCAGCACGCCCGCCGCCCGCATATTGCCCACCCAGGTGCGGATGTCGGGCAGCAGGTCGTTGGGGCACACATCGAGCTCGTCGAATGCGAAATTGTAGATGGGCACATCGGACTGGCGGGCGGCCCGCGCGGCGGCCAGCTCTGCCACCGGTGGCGCAGGTCTGGCCCGGCAGGTCTGGGCGTTGGCCCCACTCCAGAAGCCCAGGTCAATGCTGTTCAGGCCAAACTCGTTCACCAACTCGCGCACTTCCCCTGGCTCGACCCGTCCAGGCATCAGGCGGTGCCGCAGCAGCTCGATGCGGGCGGCCTTGCTGCGGGTGTTCCACAGCGGCACAAAGGAGAGCAGACTGGGGCGCTGTGGGAGCTCGAAGTTCCAGACCGTGAGGCGAATCAAACCTTCTACAGTACCGTTCTGAGCGGTGATGCGATAGGTGCCGCTATACTGGCCCGGAGCTGCATCGCGCGGCACCGATACGTCCACCCAGAAGGGCTGGTTACGCCCAGGGTTCACATCTACCGGGATGGCCTTAAACCTACCACCGAGCGCGTCGAAAGGAATGAGCGCGTCGGGATACCAACCCACACCCTGCGAGCGGTTGGCATCACCCAGGCTGGGGCTGGGCTCCCAGACCTGCACGTAGTGCTGGCGGTAGAGGCTGAGGTTGTCCTTGCGAATGATTGCGTTGCTCGGCCCGCGCAGGTCGGAGACTTCCAAGTTTGCGGCCTTCACCCCTTTGGTGCCCCTCAGGATGATCTGGAACGATTCGGTTTCACCCCTGGCAGCGAACAGTTCAATCGGTTGAAGGGGTCGGGCGGGGTCTTCGGGGCGGGTGCGCTCCAGGGAACCGGTAGCCCAGACCTGCATGGGGCCTTGGGGGTCAATGGCCACCACCGGGGCTGGGCAGGCAGTCAGGAGACCCCACAAGAGCAGCAAAAGCAAAAATCGCCAGACACACAACTGCATGCCCACCAGTGTAGGCCGATGGGGTCAAGAGAACGGTGCGCTCTGACCATTTTGTTGCGGTATCTTGTGGTTGGTTTGAGTAGTGGTGTGATTCGAAAATATGCTGCCGGGCCAAGTTAGCCACATAGCATCATGCAGTTACGGGCATAGCTGATACCGGCTTATATCTGGGTGCGACTCAGCCCCCGATCCCAATCATCACCCGCTCGCGCAGGGTCGGGAGGGTATTGCCGAAGGCAGGTTTGCGGTCGGTGGCCAGCAAAATAGCGTCCACCAGGGCCTCGACCGGATTCTCGGCCTCGAAGGCCCAGTTGATGTCCATCTCCAAATCGGTCAGCAAACAAGGCCTGATTTTCTTATCGGAAGTTAGGCGCAAGCGGGAACACTTGGAGCAAAAAGGCTCTGCGACGGGGTTGATGAAACCGATGCTGCCTACTGCACCCGGAATTTTATAGACCCTGGCAGGAGCGGTGGGGTCGTTGTCTACCTTCTCCAGCGGCCCGAAGTGGGCCTCAATTTTAGCTTTGGTCTCGGCCCCCGCGATGAAGCGCTGTTGGTAAAGCTCGGGGTTGGAGTTGTCGAGGTGCATGTACTCCAAAAAGCGCACTTCCAGGGGTTTTTCCAGCGAGAGCGAGGCCAGCGGAATGACCTCGCTGTCGTTCATGCCACGAATCATGACCGCGTTGATCTTGACTGGCCCCAGACCTAGCTCCCAGGCGGTCTCGATAGCCTCCCAGACCTTCTCGACCTGCCCGCCTCTGGTCATGGTTTTGAAGACCTCGGGCGTAACTGAATCCATCGAGAGGTTGAGGCGTCTTAGCCCGGCTGCCACCAGTTCCTTGGCCTTGCGTTTGAACAGCAAGCCATTGGTGGTAATGGCGATATCGGGGATGCCCAGCTCTTTGGCTACGGCAATCATCTCGGGCAGTTCCTTGCGCACCAGGGGCTCGCCGCCGGTGAAACGTACCGATTCCAAACCCAGCAGTTGCATGGCCCTTAGAAAGTGGCGGGTGTCTTCTACCGAGATGGTGCCGGGGGGCTCGCTCTGTTCCCAGCCCAGCGGATGGCAGTACAGGCAGTGCAGGTTGCAGCGCGGCGTGACCGAAAGCCGCAGATCTTTGATGATTCGCCCGTAGTTGTCCAGTAGTTTCACCGTGATGACCCCGTGTTGCACATTTTAGCAACACGGTCAGCCTAAGCTACAGGGCAGGTTACAAATATCCCGGAAATTTAGCGCCAAGCTGTTGAGTCGGGCTTCCTGGCCCGCAACCGAACCCACAAAAGCGGGCATGAGACTGGGCTATGCTGAAACCATGAAGACCCTTGTGCTGTTCGACGGCGTATGTAACCTTTGCAACAGCACCGTTCAATTTATTATTCGCCACGACAAATCCGGACGTTTCCAGTTTGCCTCGCAGCAATCCGAGGCTGGGCAAAGGCTTTTGTACCGACATGGTATCCCTACCGAGGCGGCCTTGGCCGATAGCGTGGTGGTAATCGAGAGGGAGAAGGTCTGGCTGGAATCAGACGCAGCCTTCCACATCCTCTATCGCCTGGGCGGCGTGTGGAGTATTCCTGCAGTGCTGTGGTTTTTGCCCAAACGGCTGCGGGACTGGGCCTACCGGCTGGTGGCCAAGAATCGCTACCGCCTCTTTGGCCGGCGTGAGAGCTGCATGGTGCCCACCCCAGAACTTAAAAAGCGCTTCCTGGATGCTTCTTGAGACCGCTCTAGGAGTGCCCTCGAGGTCGTCTGAAAAACACAATTCGATAGCTATCGCGGTTTTCGCTATTTTTGCCGCTGGCGAAAACGAGAATGCGTCTGCGCCCAGACGCATGTTTTCGAGTTTCCCAGCGGCAAAAAATAAGCCTGGAACAGCACTTCTCCTTTTGGGGATTGCGGTATTCTTTCTGAAAACCGCTCTAACTTGCTACCTAAAGCTTGTGCTTTTGGGGCGCGTGACCCTCTATCCAGTGCGAGCCGTCGGGCAGGAATTCTTTTTTCCACACCGGCAGGATTTGCTTCACTCGCTCAATGGCGTAGCGGCAAGCCTCAAAAGCCTCGGGGCGATGAGGTGACGAGACCACGATCAGGATGGAGCCCTCGCTGGGGTTCACGCGCCCAAGACGATGCCACAGCGCGACCCGGCCCAGCACCCAGCGCTCGCGCATCTCAGCAATGATTTGCTGGATGACCCGCTCGGCCATCGCGGGGTAGGCCTCGTACTCTAGGTGGGTAACATACAATCCCTTGTTGGGGCTGCGGGTGGTGCCCAAAAAACTAATTACCGCGCCGTAGGGGTCGCCGGAGGCCCAATCCACCCAGGGCTGTACCTGCAAAACCTCGTAGGTCAGCCCGAAGCGGTCGTTACCCCCCACCCCCCCCTCCTCCCTTGTGGGGGAGGGAACCGGGGAGCCGCCCGAGACCGGGGGCAAGAACGCCAATTCATCTCCCTCTTTAAGGGCATCGCTGGCCTGGGCCAGTTGCTCGTTGATGGCCGCCAGCCCGCCGGAGAGTTGAAGGGGGTATCGCTGTTCCAGCAGGGCCTTGGCATCGGCTACGGTGGAACCCACCGGGAGGTCTAGCTCGAGCCGGGCCTGCCCTGCTTGCTCGCGGAAAAGGGCAAATAGCAGCACCTGAATACGCATGTAATAGATTGTCGAGGGTTGGGGGTCAGGTGTCTAGAGCCAAAGACCCAATACGCATCCCAAACACCCATTCTCAAGCGGTAATGCTTACTGCAACTACTTCCCCATATACACCTGGCTCATGGCGAAGGCCACCGACAGGGCCTTTTCGTAGCGCATACGCACAGGCCCTAAGAGCGAGAGTTCGCCTACCTGGTTGCTAACGCCGATTCCGGCCTGCACCAGTGAGAGTCCTTCATCCTCGCCCACCCGCACATTGATACCTCCTGGAGGGGTGAGGGTAGGGTCGCTAGGGGTCTCAAAAATTGCGATGGCCTGGCGCAAAAACAAGGGGTTCTGTGCTTCAGGCTCGCTGAGCAACAAGCCCACCCCTTCACGGTATTCCTCCTCGATACCCTGGGCAAAGGCTCGTCCGATGGATTCGTAAAGTTCCATCATGGCGGGTGTGCTGGCCTTAACCGGCCCAGTTGCCCTGAACAGGCGGTATTCTGCCTCGGTAAGTTGGGCTTCGGTGGGGGTGAAGGACAGATCAATGCGAGCCTCGCGCACCCGCCCGCCCTCCAAGACCGCTACCGCCAATACCTTGCCAGGTGTCAGGTTGGAAAGGTGCACCTGCAATAGTTTGGGTGCACGCTGGGGTTTGAGTCGCAGCATGGCCGGATAGCCCGAGAGCTTGGAGGCCACCTGTACCAACAACACCTCGCGCCGTGCGCCAGCCCCTTCCAATACCTGTGCCAGCTTGTCCAGGGTGACTTGAGGTAGGGGGCTGGGAGGCAGTTTGGATAGGGCATAGTGGCGGAACCCGGTGCGGGTTGGGATGCGTCCTGCCGAGGTGTGGGGCTTGCCGATCAAGCCTTGCTGCTCGAGTTCAATCAATTCGTAGCGCACGGTTGCGGGCGACAACGACAACTGCTCTGCCAGTACCCCCGAAGGCACAGGGGTCTGGGTCTGGATATAACTATCCACCAGCAGATGCAAGATGCGTCGTTGCCGCTCGGTCATGATCCACTTCTAGTTTAGAACCAAACCACCGTTCTGTGGTATTGCGGGTTGCATTGTTTTGTTGGCAAGCGATCCACCAAAAACCATACATCAAAATAATGACAAAATGCGCTTATATATTCCAAAACTCGCCTTTAATCTGTAAATAATGGAAAAACGTTACCAAAGTTATGTACATTTGTCGAATAAAAGATTGACAATATGTAAAGCCTCCGGTAATCTCTTGCCCAGGAGGTGTAGGGTTGATGAAAAACCTTCGAATACCGATATTCTTGGCGGCAATGCTGGTGGGTCTGGCGTTTGCCGAAGACCCCGAGTTCAGTGCTGCCGATACAGCCTGGATGCTGGTCGCTACTGGCCTGGTGCTGCTCATGACCCCGGCCCTGGCCTTCTTCTATGGGGGCTTGGTGCGTTCTAAAAACGCCCTCAATACCATGATGATGAGCTTCTCGGCGCTGGGTTTTGTGGCGGTAGCCTGGGCCTTGTTGGGCTACAGCCTGGCCCTTTCGGGGGAGGGCAACTTTATTGGTGACCTGCGCTATATGTTCCTTAACAACGTGGGTCTGGAGAATAAGGGAGCTATTGCTGAGATCACCATTCCACACATGCTCTGGATGATCTTCCAGGGAACCTTTGCCATCATCACCGTAGCGCTGGTCTCGGGCGCGGTGGTCGAACGGATGCGCTTCCCTGCTTTTTTGCTGTTCATCACCCTCTGGAGCCTGTTTGTCTATGCTCCCATCGCCAAGTGGGTCTGGGGGGGTGGCTTCCTGGCCGACCTGGGGGCTTGGGATTTTGCTGGGGGGACAGTGGTACACATCAACGCCGGGATTGCCGCAGTGGTAGCGGCCCTGGTGTTGGGCGCACGCAAGGATTTTGGACGGCAGGCTATCCTACCGCACAACGTGCCCTTTGTGTTGCTGGGAGCGGCCTTATTGTGGTTTGGCTGGTTTGGCTTCAATGCGGGTAGTGCTTGGGCGGCCAGCGCAACGGCAGGGCTGGCCCTGACCAATACCATCCTGGCCCCTGCCGCTACCATCGTGGTGTGGTCGCTGATTGATTTGATGCGTACAGGCCGGGTAACTGCTGTGGGTCTGGCTACTGCGATTGTGGTGGGTCTGGTGGTGATCACTCCAGCCGCTGCTTTTGTTTCGCCCTTCTTCGCTCTGGTGATGGGCGCGATTGGGGCTTTCCCTAGCTACTATGTACTGCTGTGGCGGGCCCGGAGCGGGATGGACGACTCGCTCGATGTGTTTGCGGGTCACGGGATTGGTGGCATTACCGGCGCTATCCTGACTGGGGTATTTGCCCAGGAGTCGGTGAACGGGCTTTTCAACGGTCTGATTGGAGGTAATCCGGCCCAGGTATTGATCCAGGCTTTTGCGGTACTGATTGCGGTGGTATACAGCGGGGCCATGACCTTTGTGCTGCTGAAGCTGGTGGGAGCCATCACGCCGCTCAAGGCCCCGACCAAGGAAGAGGGTGTGGGTATGGATGTCACCCAGCATGGCGAAGAAGCCTACACCAATGGCGAGGGTGCAATCCTGGTCAACACCGAAGCGTCCATGCCGGTTGCCAAACCCAGGCCGGTAGGTGGCACCGACTAAGGAGGGTGTGATGAAACTGATTGTTGCGATCGTTCGTAGCGAGAAGCTGAACGATGTGTTGGAAGCCCTCTTCAAGGCCGAAGTGCGGGGTCTTTCAATCAGCCGGGTGCAAGGCCATGGCGGCGAGACCGAGCGGGTTGAAACCTACCGGGGTACCACCGTTAAGATGGAGCTTTCTGAAAAAGTGCGTCTGGAAATCGGTGTCTCCGACCACTTTGTCGAGCCTACCGTGCGGGCCATTCTGGCGGGTGCACGTACTGGCGAGGTGGGCGACGGGAAGATCTTTGTGATGCCGGTAGAGAAGGTCTACCGCATCCGCACCGGCGAAGAGGACACCGCTGCCGTTACCCCGGTTTCCTGAACCGACCCAACCTGTTGTCCCGACCAGGCGGAGCCATCCGCCTGGTTTTCTTCTACATCTTCTGCACGCTCAAGATGCCGATACCGGCCCCGTTGCTGATGTCGGAGATGTAGATGGTACGGCCCAATTCTACCGTCTGACCTGGGGTTAAGGGGTCTTTGGCTTCGATAGAGAGGCTTAGGTGGCCTGGGATGTGGATTACCTCGAGGCCGCCCAAGCCAGGGCGCACCCGCAAACGCTCGAGGCCCGCATCCCCAATTATTTCTCCCAAGTCGTACTCGCTCATCAAGGCGGGGATGTATTTGCGGCGTTGCTCTGGGGCTGCGCCAAAGAAATCCAGGCTGATCAGGCTGGTTGTTGGGGAGGGGTACAACACCCTGACCTCCACACCCTCGGATGGCCCATAGCTCATGCTCAACCCTGTGCCCATCGGCTCGGCCCGAAGGGCTACCGGAGCTGTTCTGCGCATCCGAACCAATATCTGACTTAGACCCAGCAGCATTGCTCCCAGGAGTCCTACCAAAGCCCATAACCACCCCGGCCAGTCCCGCGAAACCACGATGGGGGGCACCTTCAACTGCAAGACCGGAGGTAATTCGACCAGGGCTCCTGGGGCACTCACTACCCTGAAAGCGGTCTCGACGACGGCTTCTTGTGGACTCTGATTCGAAACTCGAAGCTCAAACTGTTGGCCCGGGCGCAAAGAAATGGCGGTGGGGTTGTCGTTGTAGCTGACACGAAGAGTGGGAGGTACTTCCTTCAGGCTTAGCAGCAGGGGAAGGGTGGCTTCGGCGCTGCCCTCGAGGCGATACACCACCACCACGGCTCCATCCACCAGACTGGGTGAGCCCACCGTTTCCAGCAGGTACTGGGCGGGTTTGGGGGGTTGAGGCTTAGCAAAGGGTGGAGGGGTAGGTTTTGGGGGCGGCACCAGGGTGGCAGGTGGCGCTACGGTAGTGGGTGGGGCGCTGGACTGGGGTTTGGCAGGTTCGGCGGGTTGCCTGGGGACAGGAGTTGGGGCAGGCGGGGGGGTTGCTGAAGGGGTTGCCTGGGGTTTTATCGAGGGTGCTGTTGCAGGGGGTCTTGGGCGCGGCTGGGATTGAGGTGCCGATGGTGTGATTTGTGGGGATCGGGGTGATGGTGGCGTGGCCCGTGGCTGGGGGGAAGTGGGCCGGGCTCCAGGGTTGGTGGGTTTGGGGGCTGGAGCGGGCTGGGGGCCGGGTTCTTCGCCGTATTCCTTCTGCACTCCCGCTTGGACAATGCCTGCTTTGGAGGTTGAGTCTGCTGGAGCCACAGGCACACCCGGTGTTTCGGTGGCGGTCTTCTCTTGTCTATCAGCCAGCGGGTCGGGTGGGGTAGGAGTGGTCTGGGGTGACTGGCTGGTTGGCCTGTTGGTCAGACTGCTTTGTCGTAACCCCTTCCAGCTACCAGCGAAGTCTTGGGGTAGTGTTCCCAACGTAACCAGCGTTAGGGGACACAAGCTTTTTTGCTCAGGCATCCGTGCGGGCTCTGCTGAGTTGTCCAGGCCATCGGTAAAGAGATAAAAGGCTCGAGGTTCACTACAAAGTTCGTCGTAGACCTTGTTTAAGCTCCGATAGATAAAGCTGGAGCTACCCTCCGCCCGCAGACTGCGAATATAGCGCAGCATCTCCTCACGTTCACGCGGCAATACAAACCTGGCCACGCCCTGAGGCTCTTGACTAAAAGGCACAATGCGTATTTCAGCTTCGTCAACCACTCGTTCGGTAAAGCGCATCAACTCGCGCTGCACCTGCGGGAATATTACTGTGCTCCCATCCTCCTGCCCGATCATCGAGGCCGAAGTATCTACTAAAAAGACATACTGCGGTGGGTTCCTGGCTTCGGCGGATGCAAGCCCAACCAGCAGGGTCAATAAACCCAGCAAACCCCGTGCCAATTTCTCCATTCCCATAGATTCCTTTGCTAAATACAAGCTAGCAAGCTCCCCTCCACTTTATAGCGGAGTTGGGTTAATGTGGGTTAGATGTTATCTTGCTCTTTACAGACAATGCACCTGCTCGGGCGATCTATACTCTATCCAGGACAAGCATTTCAAAGCTAGGCGTGGCGCATGGCTTTGAAGTGGTTAATGGTTCGTTAGCATGCTTTTTACGGGTCGTGTTACGGTTTGAAGAGCGCCCTAGTTAAGCCACCGGCTGCGCTGATAAGGGCAGCGGGCCATTTCTGGACATTTGCGTCTCCCCTGGCGCAGTGCAGTAATTTCGGCTGGGTTGAGCACATCCTTGCAGACCGTGCATTTCTCGGTAGCTTTGCGCGGTACTAGGCGCATTCCTCGAGGGCGCAGTCGGGCCAGCCATCGAGCAGGCAATACCCCCTGCAGCATCCGAAAGAGGAAATAGACGACCAGGCCGATTAAGAGCGCAGCAATTAAGAAATCCATCTAGATGATTGTATGCTACCTCGCCAGTTCAAAAGCACTCCTCAAATTGCGGCACCCGCCCTTGTACTCTTGTGAAGGAAGGAGCATATTGGTCAAGTTTGGGGTTGTTTCGATTTATGTTTGCCCGCCTTGCCCAGTTCGTCACCCGCCATCCTGTTCAGGTCATCCTTGCTTGGGTGTTATTGGTATTGCTGGCCATCCCGGCAGCCCGTCTGGTTCCGCAAAACCTGGCTGCCAACGCCAGCGATGTCAAGAACAGCGAGGCTCAGAAAGTTACACGAATCTACACCGAACAATTTGCCCAACCATCGGCAGACCGCACGGTGTTGGTGAGCGAGTCCACCCTTCTCGAGGACGACCCTCGTTTTCGGGAGGTCTACAACCAGCTCATTGCCAAAATCGAGCGCCTCGAGGGCGTCATCCGCCTCAGCCGCTACGATGCGCCCAGCCCGCTCCAGCAGCAAAGCCGCGATGGCAAAATTACCGCCACCTTGTTGGACACGCGCTTGGAAAATGGCGAGGCCGTAATCGAGGCGCTGCGGCGCGAGGCCAAAGCGGCGCAAACACCTGAAATTCGTTTTTACATCACGGGTGCCACTGCCGTCACCAAAGACTTTTTGCACCTGCTGGAAGCCGATGTCAAGCGCAGCGAATTAATGGCCCTGCCGCTGACCGGACTGGTATTGCTCTTGGCTTTTGGGGCGCTGGTGGCGACGGGGCTGCCCTTGATGGTGGGGGTGGTTGCCATCACCACCGGCCTGGCCTGTTTGTTTTTCCTCACCCAGTTTGGCGAGGTGAGCAGTTTTGCCCTCTCGGTGATCACCATGCTTTCGCTGGGGGCAGGTATTGATTATGCCTTGCTGATTGTGGGCCGCTTCCGCGAGGAACTGTCCAAGGGACTCTCGGCACAGGAGGCTGCTGCCCTGACCACCAAAACCGCCGGTCGTACGGTTGCGTTTAGCGGGCTGGTGGTGGCGATTGCGATGGGTTCAATGCTGGTGCCCGACCTGACCTTTATCCGCTCGATGGGGGTGGGAGGGGTTATGGCCATTACCCTGACGGTGCTGGCCTCCATTACCTTGCTCCCGGCCATTCTGGCGTTGTTGGGCGAGCGGGTGAACTCTCCCCGTCGGCTGGCCTTCAAACCCACCAGCAGTGGGAAGGTAAGCCCCTTCTGGGGTCAATGGGCCGGCACAGTGATGCAACACCCCTGGCTGTGGTTGTTTGTGGTAGCGGGGCTGCTCCTGGCCCTGGCCTGGCCGGCGACCCAGATAAAGCTGGGCTATACCGGGGCTTTCGGACTGGCCCCCACAGTGGAGTCGCGCAAGGGCCTCGAGCTGATGCGTCAACTCGAGCTCGGCGGGGCGCTGGACGCCTTCGAGATACTGCTCGATCTGGGGACAACGGGCTTTACTGCCGAAAACCGTGCCCGCTGGCGTGACCTCGAGCAGCGTCTCTCCGCCTGGCCGGAGGTGCGGCTGGTGGTTTCGCCCTTCCTGGCAGGTCGTTTAGATGGCCAGGGTGGGTTTGCCGAGCTGGTGGGTTTGACCAACCAGTACATCAGCCAGAACCGCCAGTACCTACGCCTGACGGTGATCCCTAAGGATGCAGTCCAGGCTCCAGGCATCCCCGATTGGTATGCCCGCCTCAAACAGGAAGCACAAAGTGCTGGGTTCCAGAAGGTGCTGCTAGGCGGTGCACCGATTGGCTCGATGGAGTTCACCGATGCCCTGGTGGGGGCTATGCCAGCCGCCATCGGGACGGTTTTTGTGGCCACCTTCGTTTTGCTGGCAATAGCCTTCCGCAGCCTGGTCATTCCCATCAAGTCCATCCTGATGAACACCCTTACGGTAGGGGCGGCCTATGGCCTCATCACCCTGGTGTTTCAGGAGGGTTTTGCGGCTGGGCTCATTGGCGCGCCCACCGATGTGGGCGGCATTGATAGCTCACTCCCGATCATGATGTTTGCGGTGATTTTCGGGCTTTCGATGGACTACGAAATCTTTCTGCTTTCCCGCGTTCAGGAGGCCCATCTGGCCGGGATGAACACCCCCCAGGCAGTGCGCTATGCCCTGGAACGCACCGCCAGAGTGATCACCAGTGCGGCCCTCATCATGATTATCGTTTTTTCAGCTTTTATCTTTGGGCAGGTGATTGCCAACAAAACCATTGGTCTGGGGCTGGCGGTGGCGGTGTTTCTCGATGCCACCCTGGTGCGGCTGGTGCTGGTGCCGGCAGTGCTGGTGCTGGCAGGACGGTGGAACTGGTGGCTGCCCGAGCCGCTCCGGCGAGTGATGCCGAAAATTAGTATGGAGTCGTAATGGCAAGTCTGCTGATAACCGACTCCAGAAGCGGCGGGAGGAACCCTCGAGCACCCTGCAGGCAAAGTCGCTTACGCGATCCTGGTGCGAAGCACTAGCACACACTATGGAGGTACTTGACAGGGGAGACCCGCTTCGATGCGACTCAACGGCTGACGGCTAGATATTTCTTGTAGGCTTCTAAAGCTGGGTGCAGCGCCGCCAGTGGCAATACCCCCAGTTTGACCAAAGCACCCCCACCCTTGGCCCCCAGGGGTTTCAGAGCTTTGTCCCAGATGACCTGCAAATCCTCGCTTCGGCTGGAATGCTTGAGCAACACGTAGCGGGTCTTGTCTTCAGCTTGTGCGACCAGCAAGGCCAACACACCGGGCCACTCGGCGAGGCGCTTGCCCACCATGTCCAGCACCGCGTTTGGAACCTGGGCCCAGATGGTCAGGCTGGGGAACTCGGTCAGCAGTTCGCGCATGATGCGCTCGGCCAACTCGTCCTTGAGGGCGGCGTTTTCGGCACGCACCTTGTACCATTCGTCGCGCATGTTGCCGATGGGCTTTTCCAGTTCCAGTATGCCGGAGCTAAACTTCTCGCCCAGCCGACCAAGCAAGGCGTGTTCGGTACTAAAGGTTTCCAGCGCCTCCCAGCCGGCCATAAAGTAGACCCGCGTGCCGCCCTTGTAGCGCTCGTATTTCATAACCTTGATTGGGCCCGCCTCGCCGGTATGGGCCACATGGGTGCCGCCACAAGCCACCATATCCCAGTCTTCGATTTCTACAACCCGAATTTGCCCCGCCACTTTGGGAGCCCGTCGCAGAGGGTAGTTCCCAACCTCGCTATCGTCAATCAGGTAGGTCTTGACCGGGGTATTGGCGTACACGGCCCAGTTGGCCAGGGCTTCGCCTTGGCGGATGAGGCTCTCATCGGGTTCCCCCGAAAAATCAATGGTGCAGACCGGGCTGCCCATGTTTACCGCCAGGGTTGCCCATCCTGCAGCCCGCCAGAAAGCCTGGGCCAGGATGTGCTCGGCGGTGTGGCGCTGCATCCGGCGGTAGCGTCCCGCCCAGTCCAGCTGCCCATGCACGTGCTGTCCTGGTTGCAAAGGGCCTGCCAAAACGTGGATTACATCGCCCTTGGCCTTACCATCCTCGTGCACGTCCAGCACCGCGATGTTGTTCAGGGTTCCAGTGTCGCAGGCTTGTCCGCCCGCCGTGGGGTAGAAGAGGGTCTGATCCAGTACCACATGGTGCTTGCCCCCTTCGCTCCAGGCCCGTACCACATTGGCCTCGAACTCGCTTGTGTAGGGTTGTTCCCAGTACAGCCGCATTTCGCTAGCTTACCGGAAAGACCGGCCGAGGGGAGGGTTTGGGGAAAACGCAGTTGGCCGTTAGAGGGTTTCTTCACGTCTTTGAGGTTCGACCCTTGACCCTCAGCTCCGTCTACGCCCCACCCAGGTTCGGCTTGATTTTAGGCACGATGCGGGGGGGTTCTTTCTCTTCCTTGTCTTTTGGCGGTTCGCTGGGGGGCTCTATGCTTTCCAATACTTCGCCCTCCACCACCCGCACAAACTCCTCGGCGTTGAGGGTTTCGCGCTCCAAGAGCACCCGGGTAACACGCTCGAGCACATCCTTCTGCTTGGTCAGCAGGTTCAACACCTTGTCGTGCTGTTCTTGTAACAGCTTCTGTACTGCTTCGTCAATGCGCTTGGCGGTGTCCTCCGAATACTGAC
>JBBIUP010000034.1:0-22809 GCA_037440185.1 Meiothermus sp.
TGGGGGGTGAGGCCGGGTTGCTGGGCGCAGCCTTGACTGCGGCCCTCGAGGTCGGTGAGGCCTAGGTTGCGCCAGGGTAGATGGGCCAAACCAGCGGCATCGGCCATGCGTACCTGACGCAATTTTCCAGTGATCTTTCGGAACCATATCTCGCATTTCAACTATGGGGACACCTGGTCAGCGTTGTCAAAAGCACACAATTCTCCCCACAACTCTCGTAAACTCCTGGCTGGCTATGATTACCATGTACACGACTTCCTGGTGCCCCGACTGCCGCGCTACCAAACAAGCCCTCTCCACCCTCGGTCTGCCCTACACCGAAGTAGACATCGCACAAGACTCGAGTGCTGCCGAACTGGTCATGAAGGTCAACAATGGCAAGCGCAGCGTGCCCACCCTGGTTTATGGGGATCACGCCGCTTCGATGAGCCGTTTCTCCATTATTAAGCTAAAAACCTGGCTCGCTCAGGCCGGACTCCAGACCAACAATAGTTATACCGATTCTGCTTGTAGCTGACCCAAAAGGCCATAAAAGAGACCCTCGGACGCGCCCCAGGCATAGTCGCTTACGCGATTCCGGCGTAGCCGGAACCTACCGGCAAAGTCGCTTACGCAATTCTGGTGCAAAGCACTGGTATAACCGGAACCTAACCGGCGCGGCAAGTGAGGGGCGCGTTATGCGCCACTCACGCGCAGAGTTGGTATAAAAAGAACAACCGGGGCTCCCTGCCCCGGTGTTCTGTTTGAGGATTTAGTATTTCCTCGCGGCTTCTACCGCGCTACGAAAAAATTCGAATACCTCTACTTTCGGCGCGGACTGGGCCTGGGCCGAAGGGGCCACGCGGTAGGAGGTGGCCTCCATATCAATCAGGCCGCTCTCGGCACTGCTGGTGAGGCGGATGCTGGCCCCAGCAGGAACCCGGAACCAGATGTCGAGCTCTTCTCGCAAGGGCAACAACAGGGCATTGTCGGCCAGGGCACCCGCCTGGATGCCAGGGAGGAAAATCACCCGGGCTTCGCGAGGCTCCTGAATTTCGAGCATGAGGGGCGCGGCACGGCCCGAGATGCCCACACCCAAGGGGTTTTCCACATAAATGTGGCCTTTGAGGTGCAGCAGCGAGGCTTCGTCGTGGCTGGCCCACATGATGCCCGAAGTGGTGGCCTGTGAAGGGGTACGTACCCAACGCACGTGGCGGCCATCTACTTCAAAGCCCTGTCCAAAACGGGCTTCTTCCAGCAGAGCCAGTTCGCCGCCTTTGGCAATCTCACCCACGCTGGGCCCCATCGGCAGGGTTTCGTTCATACCCAACCAGGCCTTGAGGCCATAGCGCGTCCAGCCGGGGAGGGTGTTGACGAAGGTGCCCCAGTCAGCGGTATCGCCCGCCATCAGGCGGTGGTAGGCCTCGGCCATGCGCTGTTCTTCCATGGCGCATTGCAGGGCGGCCAGGCGGTGGTACTGCTGGCGACGGCCCGGCTGCAAGCCCAGATACAAGACCCGGCGGCTGGCATCATCGGAGAACTGCCACTGTCCGGCGTAGACCAACCAACCCCGGCGCTCGAGTTCATCCAGGTAGGGCGTCGCTTCCAGCGCATCCAGCAAGCCCTGGCTGTAAGGCCCTGGATGCACCGAGAGCCGCTCCAGCGACAGGCGAGCCTCCAGCGAGAGCATCCGGGCCTCGAGTTGCACCTGGGCCCGTACCCGTTGAGGCAAGGGCACTTCTACCCCAGTATGGGGTACCGCCAGCAACTCCCGCAGGTGGCCGGGCGAACCCCCCGAAGCCAGAAACAACCGTGCAGCTTGTATAAAAGACAGGTTAGAGAGCATCGAAGCACGGGCTTCGGCCCACGACAGGGGCGGCAGGGTGATGTAGCGGGTGCGTTCGGCAGGATAGTGGCTGCGCAATTCCAGAATCAGTTTGGGGTCTTCGCCGTAGGAGGAGCGTTCCACCACCCACAGCCCATCGCGGTCGGTGAGAATGCGCTCCATCGAAACATCGGTATACGGCGGGCGCAGGTAGTGCAGCGCCTTGCCACCCCCACGGGGGCCCTCCAGAAAGGGCATACCCAAGGCTTTAGCCAGGGCTTGGGCAAAGGCGGTGCGCCCCGAACCGGGGCGACCCATCAGGATCAATACCGAGGGTAGGGCAAGCTGCGAGGCCACCTCCTGCACCAGCCGTTCGCGCCCGACGGTGCCGGAGCTATTGGCCATGAGTTGCGAACGCTGGCCCTCGAGCCAGGCCCGGAATTCCACCGAGAGTTCTTCCAGTCCCTCCATCGGCGCACCCGGAGAAGGCGTGCGATCCAAGGAAACAAAGGGCGGGAGTTGTAGGGGGTCTTCGCCGGCTTTGAACAGGGTGTAGCCCAGGGGTGCCAGGGCCTGGCTCAGGCGGTGCAGTTCAACCCGCAGGTTTTGCGAGGCCGCAGTATGGCCCCAGAGCAGATCGGCCAGAACTTCGCGCCGGGTAGCGCCCTCGAGGGCCAGAAAAAACAGAATTGCCAAACCCTTGCGCTGGAGCTTTAGCTCGCGGCCCTGATATTCCAGCCGGGCTGGCCCCCATAGTTTGAGTTGGATTGGTCCTCCAGCTTTATTCATGCGTACACTCCTTGCAAATCCCCTTGGGGTTCAGGCGAGTCGCTTACGCCAACCGAATACCTTGCGGTATTCCGGCGAAGCATTCGCCTGGTGGCGAAAGTCCCGGTGTGAATACCATGCTGGTAATGTCCGCAAAACTCGCGGTGCGCTATTAGGGCATTGGGGTATACCACCAGGGCCGATTCAGCACGGGATTGTTTTCGCAACCCCTGCCGGGATACAGACATCGGCGGACGGCTCGAGCCCTCTCGCCATGTCTTTTGCTCGTTACCTCCCTTTCTCAAGCGTGAACTCCTTCGTTAAACCTCTATCGCAGGGTAACACGGTGAAAGGGAATCCCGTGGTCAAAATGCACAACCAGGTCACACCCCCGTTTCGGGGGTGCTGGTCGTTAAGCGGAGGAGGCTCAGCAGTAACGCAGCAGCCCATCCATCAAAGTTTTTGTACGCGCTTGGGATGATTTCCACACCGTGTTACATCTTGTAAGGGCCTGGTTAATTTTGTTGTAACTGCACAGCCATGCCCACGTTTCCACCTTTCAGTCTGCCCCTGAGCTGTTGAGCTGTGATGAATAAACATCCCCAACCAGCTTGGTTATAGGACAATCGGCGAATATGTGGCACATAAACGTTTTGGTTCTTTTGGTGATCTTCAGCGCTGCTTTTGCTCAAACCACAACCTGGCCGCCCAGGCTCGAGCCCGGCCAGGTCTGGAACTTCGCTATCGAGTTCTCCGGTCAGCGCTACGCCTGGAACGTTCGGCTTGGCCCCGTTCAGAGTGGTGCTTTTGCGGCCAGCGCCGAAGGGTTGGACAAACGCAGCGCCCAGGTGGCTTACTTTGCCGACACCCTTCCGGGTACCAACTACAAAAATGTGTTGGTCTTCGACTTCAAGGCCCCCAGCACCCCCTCGAGCTTCGCTTCTGCCTTTACCTGTATCATCCAGTCCAACGGCCAGGGCTCGGTGGTAATGGCTGGGATACCTTGCCGCGCCACCCTGGGAGCCGCCGCGGTGGGTGCTCCAAGCAGCGCCGGGGCTCCTCCCTGGCTCAAGGAAGCCCGTAAAGAGCCGGTTCAGGGACAAACCTGGCGCATCGAGGCCTTTAACGTAGCCTGGAACCTCGCTTTGAACAAAACCGAAGGCGACGGGTTCTCCGGCACTGCCAAAATGGTGGAAAACCGCAGCGGCGACCCACTCCCCACCGACTGGGCCCTGCGCCTGACCTATCTGGGCCGCACCATTCGCCTGGATATTTCAGTAGGACAAGCCATCATCTCCTGCCTGCTAGAAGACCAGTACCAAAACGCAGTTAACGGCACCCTGCGCGGCGAGGCCAACCTCTTTAGCCAAGGCCAACAGGGCAGCCGGGGCCAGAGTAGTTGCCGGGTAGTGCTGCCATAGTAAGTTGCGCCAGGGTAGATTGGCAAAACCAGCGGAATCGGTATATGCGTACCTGGCGCAATTTTCCACCGATCTTTCGGGGCAGTACCTCGCATTTCAATTATGGAGATACTTGGATGGTCGCTTTGTCCTCATTCATGGCGTATCCTGATGAACAAGTTCGACCCAAAGGAGACGCCGCTATGCACGAGGACACCAGAGCTGAGGTTCGGCAAGGGCAGTTTTTCCGCTATGCCCTTCCCAAAGACTGGTCGGTAGCCGAGGATGGGAATTTCGCGGTTGTCCTGGTAGCCCCCGACAAGGCTGCCCTAACCATCATGGTGGGCAACGCGGGACTGCCCATCGGCTACAACCCCATGCAATACGTTTACGAACGGCTTGCACCGCAGTTCCCCAATTTGAGACTGGGTCAGCCCCAACCAGACCAGCCCGTGATGGGGATGCAAGGGGCCTGGGCCTTCGAACTTGCCTACAACGTCAATGGGGTGCCCTGCCGGGGCATCGCCAAGTGCAGTATGACCTCGGGCTACGACAGTTCTACGCTGGTCATCACTTGTGCCGCAGCCCAAGAGAGGCTGTGGGCAGGCTACGCCACCTGGCTACCACAAATAGCCGAACAGATTATTCCCACCCACAGCGCGGCCTTTGGAGCCAGCGCAATGATGATGCAAAGCCTGCAAAACTCCATCGCGCTTCGGCAGCAAGCCCAGGAATACCATGAATGGTCACAGCAAACCTGGCAGTCGGTTGTGGCCCATCGCGATCAAATTCAGGAGAAGAACAACTTCCATTTCCGCGAGAACCTGGGCGGCGTGGAAACCTTTGTCAATCCGTATGATTCGAAGTTGGTTGAACTCTCCAGCCAGCACACCTACCATTGGGTGAACCGCCAGGGACAGGTCTTCTCCACCAACAACCCCAGCGAGAACCCCAACGCGGGCAGCAGCGTAGAGTGGATGCCCATGGTTCGCTACAAACCCTGAATGTTTGGGCTGGTATATTCCTTCTAGTCTACCCCCAATCCTTTAGCCTCAAAACCCAGTCCAATTGCCAAAGCTACACCCCAGGGCCGTGTAGTTTCCCCCAAGAGCTGGCTTTCCGCTTTGGGCTCCTGGCCTTAGGCTATATAGCGTGCCAGGAATTGCTATTATCGGAGCCCAGTGGGGCGATGAGGGAAAGGGCAAAGTAACCGATGCCCTTGCGGAGAATGCCGACTTTGTGGTGCGCTACCAGGGCGGGGCCAATGCCGGCCACACCGTGATCGCGCACGGCAAGACCTTCAAACTAAATCTGCTACCCACCGGGGTGATCCACCCCCAGGCTACCAACGTGTTGGGCGACGGCATGGTGATTGACGCCTTCCGCTTCGCCGAGGAGATGCACAATATCCGTGCCGAGGGTCTCTCCCCCAAGGTCTTGGTCTCCGACAAAGCGCATCTGGTGCTGCCCCACCACAAGGCGGTGGAGGCCCGCAACAACTTCGTGGGCACCACCAGGCGCGGCATCGGCCCGGCCTATTCCGACCGGGCTCGGCGCATCGGGATTCGGGCGGGCGACCTGCTCTCGGAGGGCCTGCTGAAGGAGCGGGTGGATCAGCTCCTCACCGAGAAACCCAATTCGACGAAGGAAGCGGGCTGGAACACCCCCGCAAAAGCCCTGACCGACCTGCACCGGATGCGCGAGATCCTGGCCCCTTTTGTGGCCGACACTGGGCGCCTGCTGCGCGAGGCCATCAAGCACGGCAAGAAGGTGCTCTTCGAGGGGGCCCAGGCCACCCTGCTCGACCTCAACTACGGCGACTACCCCTATGTGACCAGCTCTCACCCCACGGTGGGGGGCATCATCATAGGAACCGGCGTGAACCACAAAGCTGTCAACAAGGTCTACGGGGTGGCCAAGGCCTACGCCACCCGGGTGGGCAACGGCCCCTTCCCCACCGAGCTCTTCGGCGAGGAGGACGAGTTCTTGCGCCAGAAAGGCGGCGAGTTCGGCGTGACCACGGGCCGCGCCCGCCGCACCGGCTGGCTGGATTTGGTGCTGCTCAAGTACGCCTGCGAGGTGAATGGGTTTGATGGGCTGGTGCTGACCAAGCTGGACGTGCTCTCCGACTTCAAGACCGTGAAGGTAGGGCTCGAGCACCGCCCAGACGGCACCGTAAAGTACGAGGAATTACCGGGCTGGGGCAACCTTTCGGGCATCCATAGCCGCGAACAGTTGCCTGCCAGTGTGCGGCACTTTATCGAGCTGATCGAGGAATATACCGAGACCCCAGTGGTGATGTTTTCCACCAGCCCCAGGCGGGAAGACACGTTTGGCGCGGTGAGCTGGGTGTAGCCTGCCGAAGCAGCATACTTTTGCTGGTCAGCTCATCGCCTACGCTGTTTAAGTGCGTGGGCTGTTGGTTGTTACGGCCTTGTTTACAGTCTGGTCACAAGTCGCTTATGCCCAGAACGGCTGGTCGGCACTTCAGAGCGGGGGCATCGTCCTGTTCCGACACGCCCTTGCACCTGGCACTGGCGACCCCACGAACTTTCGGCTGAGCGACTGCTCCACCCAGCGCAACCTGAGCAACGAGGGCCGCACCCAGGCTAGGCGGATCGGCGAGCAGTTCCGGGCCAGGAACATCAGCGTGGCTAAGGTGCTCACCTCGCAGTGGTGCCGGGCTCGAGAAACCGCACAACTGGCTTTCCCCGGATTGGTGCGCAATGAGCCCGCCTTCAACTCGTTCTTTGGCGACCGCTCCACTGAGGCCAAGCAGACCAGGGCCGCCCGCCAGATTCTTTCCCAGTGGGGCGGGCCAGGGGTGCTGGTAGTGGTGACGCACCAGGTCAACATCACCGCCCTCACCGGGGTGATGCCCGCTTCCGGCGAGGGCGTGGTGGTGCGGATGAGGGGAACAGAAGTGGAGGTCTTGGGGCGCATCAAACCCTGAACGTTCAGCTTGCCGCTTGTAACGTGCCGCTTGTGCCTACCGCAGCACCTCGCCCGGCTTGATCCGCAAAGCCCGCCAAAGGGGCAGCAGCGAGGCCAACATCACCACCAGCAGGCTCATGGCCGAAACCCACACGAAATCGGAGGCTTTGATGTCCACCGGTAGGCGGGTGAGAAAGTAGAGCTCGCCAGGGATTTCCACCGGACGCCACTGGAAATAGCTGGACAATCCCCAGCCCAGCAGGTTACCCATCAGAATGCCCAGGGTTCCCAGCATCAGCCCTTCCAGGGCAAAAACCCCCGCCACCTGGGTGCCCCGCGCCCCCATCACCCGCAGCAGTGCAATGTCGGAGGTTTTTTCAATCACCGTCAGTACCAGTACACTGGCCATGCCCAGCGCCGCCACCACCACAATCAAAAACACCACGATGCCAATCACCCGTTTTTGCAGGGCCAGTTGTTCGATCAGGGTGCGGTTGCTCTGCTGCCAGGTCTGGGGAAAGTAGCTGCTGCCAGCCAGGGCCATCCCGACTTCGGGGGCCTTATCGGGATCGCGCAGTCGGAACTGGTAGCCCGAGAGCGCGGTGGGCTGTTCCAGCAGTTCACGGGTATCGGCCAGGGTGGTGAAGGCAAAGCCAGCGTCGAGCAAGTAGTTGCCGGTCTGAAAGGTGGCGACCACCTCGAGCTGAATCCGCTTCTGATTGATCGAGACCAGAAACAGCTTATCGCCCGGATAGGCTCCCAGGCTGCGGGCCAACGCATTGCCCAAGACGATGCTGCCATGTTTGAGCCGGGACAAGTCGAGGTCGGGATAGACGGCCTGCCCCCCTTCCCCTAGCCCGATCAGGGTTGCGAAGTCGGCTCCAGCCCCTCGGCCTTCCTCGGCACGGCGGGTGAGCAGGGCCTTGCTCAAAAAGACGGGGGCTTGCCCCACTACCTCTGGGTTTACTGCCGGAGCCGGGCTGTTTTCGGGGTTCAGGCTTTGCAGATAGAGGTGGGGCACCGCCTTGAGGGTGGCATCTACCAATCCCTTGATAAAGCCATTGGTAAGCGAGAGGGCGGTAGTGAGCACCATAATGCCCACCGCAACCCCCAGCAAGGTAATCAGGCTCTGGGTGCGGCGGTAGCGCAACTGGCGCAGGGCGAGAAACCAGATAAATTTCATGTTGAGGGTTAGACATCCAGGGCCGAGAGCCTGATGCTATTTGGCTCTAGGCTTTACACCCTCGAGCATCTTATACCAACTCTGCGCGTGAGTGGCGCATAAAGCGCCCCTCACTTGCCGCGCCAGGGGGCGCGTCCGGGGGTCTCTTTCATTGCTTTTTGGGTCACCTAAACGCAGACTTGGTATTACCCTCGCCCGCGCTGGATGACCGTCACTTTGACGTTGCGTACCCCAAAACGAATAGCGGTGCTGCGATCGGGCAGCCATACATCCAGGCGCTCGCGTTTACGCGGGTGCATGGTGTCCTCAACCACGAAGACTCGATCCTTGAACAAGTAGTTGAAGCGACCCTTACCCAAACCTGCGGGGGTACCCAGATCCTCGAGCATCACTCTAGAACCATAGGGCAGTTCGCGCAGCATATCCCGGCTAACGGCAATGATACCGATGCGGGTGCGTGCACCAGTGGCGGTAATGAAGGGCGTACTGTCAGTTTCCCGCACCGAGGAGGTATAGGCCGTGGCCTTGAGGGTCATCACCCTGGGGGCCTGGGCCAAGCTCAATCCAAACACTGCAATCAGCAGAATCAGGCTCGGAATGCGGAGGCGGAATAGCCGTCTCATACCTCTCGAGGGTAGGGGGGGTATTCTCAGATTCCCTTAGAAATAGAGGTAACAACTCTCATTTGTTTGTGAGGTTTAGCTGAAGCAAAACCAGATACTTTTCATTTTTGTTTACTGGATAAGGTTTGTTCCAGCTTTTGCTTTATGAGTTCAACATAAAGTGTTTCTTGAGATTTCTCATCTCGATTATGACGGCTCCCTGACATACTTTACGCCCCAGTATATCCAGTTTATATCGTGCCAAACGGGTTTTCGTCTAAACAAACCAGCAAATCCACATTACGTCTTGGGCGTATAAAAGTAACGCCTCAACGAAACGCAATGTCAGATTTGAACATCCAACCGTAGCTGCCTTAACAGGTTTGAACTATTCCAGCACTGCAAGGTAATCGTAGAGGTCGGGCCCGCCTGGATGAATCTCAAGACTGAGATCGGGGAAGGCCTGAGAGATCCGAGCAGCCAGGGTGCCCAGCGTATCTTTTGTAACTGTGGGGCCGTGGAAAATGGTCAGTATTTCGTGCTCTTTTTCCTGGGTGACCAATTGGACCATATTGAAGAGGGCGTCTTCGGGGGTATCCGCCGCCAGCGCGAGTTTGTCATCTCGCAGACCAATGGGCTGGCCCTCCATCACACTCACCCCCCCAATCTCTACGCTGCGGCTGGCCCGGGTCACCTCCAGGGTGGTGGCCTGCCGGGAGGCTTCTCCCATTTCGGGCAACAACTCACTCGAGGGTATATCGGCCTGATAGACCACCGTGGCGGCCAACCCCTGGCCCATGGTGCGGGTAGGAAGCACTTGCACGCTTTTGCCCTCGGCCAACCCAGCCGCCTGCTGAGCCGACATGACCACGTTACTGTTGTTGGGCAGCACAATTACTTCCGAGTTGGGCAAGCTCTTAATGGCATCCAGAATATCTTGCACACTGGGGTTGGCGGTCTGCCCCCCGGCCACGATACGGGCTCCAAACCCCCGAAAAGCCTTGACCAACCCCCAGCCATTGGCCACCACCACCAGACCCGTGGGGGGCGGCGCTTCGTCGGCAGCCCCAGCCATCGAAAGGATTTCGGTGTGTTGCTGGGACATATCCTCGACTTTGGTACGTACCATCTTGCCGTAGCGGGCCACGCTGGCCAACAATCCATCGGGGTCGTTGGTATGGATGTGGCCCTTGACATAGCCCTCGGCCCCTACCACCAGCAAGGAATCGCCAAAAGACGAAACCGCCTCGCGGATTTTCTCGACAGGTTCGGCCACACCTTCCATCAAGAACTCGGTGCAGTAGCCGAACTCTTCCTCGTCGAAAGCGGTCTGGGCATATTTTTCGATTTTGGGCGGTTCGGGCAGCGGCAAGCCCTTGAGGTAGCCCTCGAGACCTTCGATCAAGCGCAACAAGCCGATACCCCCTGCATCCACCACCCCAGCCTGTTTGAGCACCGGCAGCAGTTCGGGGGTACGATCGGAGGCTTCCCGTCCGCTTTGCAACGCATCCTGCAGCACCTCCTCGAGGCTAACCGCCCCGTTTTCCGCCGCCTTGCGGGCTCCCTCCGCTACCCCCCGCGAGACCGTCAGGATGGTGCCCTCGACGGGTTTCATCACTGCCTTGTAGCCCATGCGAGAACCCTCCTCGAGGGCCTGGGCCAGCAGTGTTGGCGAAACCGCAGGGGCATCTTTGATGGTTTCGGCAAAACCTTTAAGGATTTGCGAGGTAATCACCCCCGAGTTGCCCCGTGCTCCCAACAACGAACCATAGCTAATGGCCCGGGCTACATCGCTCATCTTGCGGGTGTCGGCCAGATCCAGCTCGCGCCGCACCGATTGAAACGTGAGGTGCATATTGGTGCCGGTGTCGCCATCCGGCACTGGATAGACATTGAGGGCATTGGTCTCCTCCACATACACCGCGAACCAGTCGGTAGCGTAACGGAAGGCCTTGGCGAGATCAGCAGGGGAAAGGGCGTTAGTCACGGGGCACCTCCGGTATAAGAAGGTTGTGGGCGGTGGGTGGCGGATTATAGGGAATAACCATTCGCGCCGTTCCCACGAGCCACCATCTACCTCCTGCAACCCACGCAGTCCTACCCACGGCTCACCCCAACCACATGAATCCGCACCGAGGAGAGTTCTGCACCTGCTAAGCTCTTGGCAGCCCAATGCACCCGCTCCCCGATGCTATCTACCACCGTGGGGATACGGGAGCCAAAAGCCACTACCACATACAAATCGGCCTGGTACTTGCCAGTGGCGGTAGGGTCAGGCTTGACCACCACCCCTTCACTGGCCTCGCTGCGACCCAGGATACGGCTGATGGATTCGCGGATACCAGCAGGACTCATTCCCAACACACCAGGTACTTCATGCGCAGCGAGGCCTAAGATGGCCGCCAATGCGCTTTCTGTCACAGTAATGTTACCTTTCAAAGTATTCCTCCAGATGTAGATAGTTTACCCTTCAACCCCACCTCTTCCCGTAGCCAGAAAGCCATTACCCAGGGGTTGATTTGATTCCTTATGGCGCAACTATAACGTACCAAAACCCAGTTTCCAACCCTCCAAGTGTCTCCATAGTTGAAATACGAGATACGATCCCGAAAGATCGGTGGGGACGATCCCCTTCGGGACAGCGGCTATGCCGCCGTGCACCCAGGGGACGATCCCCTATCGGGACTCGCAGGTGCTCGTACACCCAGATGCCATCTGCACATGATTTCCACAGACAAGCTTGCGGCAAATCCTTCCAGAACGGTACCCGTTAGCGATTGCCATTTTCGATCAGGGTCGCTTCCAGTCGCCCAAAATCGCGCCCAAAGATGATGCGGACGGGGGTACGACGAGCATCCTGGCGATACCAGACTTCCACCAGCAAATCTTCGCGGGCAAAACGGTAGCCCACCAGACCACTGCCATTGACCGGGAGGGGTTCAAGCCGCCCCTGGGCCAGTTTGGGATAGTCCACCGCATTGATCAGGCGGGTCTCGGGGCGAACGCGCAGGTAGTAGATCAGCGATACCTGATCTACCACCTCTTCATTTGAACTGCTCCAACTGGATTGCTTGCCGTCGGGGTACATCACCCTGGCCCAGGAGCCGTTGTTCTCCTGCCGCTCGAACACCAGCCGGGTGGTGCCCTTGAGGGGTTCGGTCAGGGTTTGCCAGAAGCGGTCGGTAAAGAAGTCGTAGCCGACCTGGCTTTCCGACTCGAGGCCATATCCTACCGCCTGAGCCAGCCCGGTGCTCTCGAGCTTGGCACGAAAACGCCAGCCGCCCTCCACGGGGTTGGCGCTCAGGTATAGCTTTCCCACCCCGATGCCCTGCCAGGAGAGGTTGTAGGTGAGCCGTTCGCCCATCGGCCAGGGCACCGGCTGCGCCAATGCCAGGGAACACAGGTTCCCCAGCAAGAACAAAAACCACCACCCTCCCCGGAACATAGGCTTTGCTATACAGGGTACAGCAATTGCAGGTAATGCTCCGGGTTAGGGCGGGGTTAAGACTGTTACAGGGCCGCTCTGGGGGCGGTGTAGGTCAGCCCGAAGGCTTCCGCCACGCCCAAGCAGGTCAGCTTGCCCTGATGGGTGTTAAGACCCAGCATCAAGGCGGGGTCGTCGTGTAAGGCATCCAGGCCCTTCTCGGCCAGCCGCAGCAGGTAGGGCAGGGTCTGGTTGGTGAGGGCAAAGGTGGAAGTACGCGGCACCGCGCCAGGCATGTTGGCCACCCCATAGTGAACCACACCATCCACCACATAGGTGGGGTCGGCGTGGGTGGTGGGCTTGATGGTTTCCACACAACCGCCCTGATCCACCGCCACATCCACAATCACCGAGGCTTCCTTCATGGTGGAGAGCATCTCGCGACTAACCAGTTTGGGGGCCTTGGCGCCGGGGATCAGCACCCCACCAATCAGCAGGTCGGCATGGCGAATGGAGGCCGCGATGTTGGCCTCGGTGGACGAGAGGGTGATGACCCGCCCACCAAACACATCGTCGAGGTACTGCATCCGCGCCTTGCTCACATCCAGGATGGTGACCTGCGCCCCCATCCCCAGGGCAATTTTGGCGGCGTTGGTGCCCACAATGCCCCCACCGATAATGACCACGCTGGCCGGAGCCACCCCCGGCACCCCGCCCAGCAGTACACCGCGCCCACCGTGGGGCTTCTCCAGCGCTGCCGCCCCCACCTGGGGGGCCATGCGGCCTGCGACTTCACTCATTGGGAGGAGCAGCGGAAGGGAATTATCTTCAAGTTGCACCGTTTCGTAGGCAATGCTGCTGGTGCCGCCTGACAGCAAGGCCCTGGTGAGCGGCTCGTCGGCAGCGAGATGCAAGTAGGTGAAGAGAATCAATCCCTTGCGCAGATATTTGTACTCCTCGGCAATGGGTTCCTTGACTTTGACCACCAGATCGGCAGCCCAGGCCTGGTCGGCACTCACCATCTCGGCCCCGGCTTTTTGGTACTCGGCATCGGATAGCCCCGAGCCCAGGCCGGCATTCTGCTGCACCCATACCTTGTGCCCCCGCCGCACCAGGCTGGTCACACCCCCCGGTGTGAGGGCTACACGGTTCTCGAGCGTCTTGATCTCCTTGGGAACCCCAATTATCATACCGACCTCCTGTTTTTTCCAAGGGTAGATGGATTGTCCGGTAAAAGGAAGAGAGGTCTTAAGCATTTGAACGGGCTCGGCCTTAAGTTCTTAAGCCATAATTGGTTTTATGGTTTCCAAATTGTTAGATCAAGCCAACCTGGCTATTCTGAACGAGCTACAACAAGACGGACGGCTCTCTTACAGCGAGTTGGGCCGACGGGTGGGGCTCTCGACTCCTGCCGTCACCGAGCGGGTGCGCCGCCTGGAAGATGCGGGCATCATTGCAGGCTATGGTGCACGGATTGACCCTGGTGCCTTGGGATACACCGTCACGGCCCTGATCGAAGTGGCTACCCCGCCGGGCCGCTACCAGCAGATGCTCGAGTTTGCCCGCTCCACCCCTGCCGTGCGGGAGTGTTATTTTGTGACCGGCGAGTCCTCCTTTGTCGCCAAGGTAATGACACCCTCGGTACAACACCTGCAAGAGCTGATCCAGCAACTGGGTCTTTACGGCAGCACCCGCACTTCGGTGGTCTTGTCCCAACCCATCATCAAGGAGGTATTTGAGTTGGGCCACTAGGGAGTAGGCTGGGCCAAAAGACTGTGCCGGGATTGTCTTTTGCCGTCAGAACCGCGGGCAAAAATAGACAGAACCGCGACAGGGGTGCTGTTCAAGTCTCATTCCTTGAACACCCGCTTGATACGAAGCTTGAAGCCATCCCCCTCGGCAATGGCCACCAGGCGGCGCTTGGGGCCGATCAGGGCTACTAAACCCTTGGCCGGGATGGGCAACGGGACACCTTCCATTACCCGCTTGGCCTCGGCGTGGGAGAGCTCGACGCTGGGGCAGGAGAGGGCCTCGAGTTCATCCAGTGCTTTGTGGATGTCCAGGTTTTCGATGGTTTGAGCCTGCTCGAGCCCAATCTTCCCCACCCTTGTCCGCGCCAGGCCCGACAGGAAGGCTTTGCTACTCAGTTGTTCGCCCAGGTCTCGAGCAAACGAACGCACATAGGTGCCGGGCCCCACCACCAGGCGAATCACCGCGGTGGGATAGTCGCCCACCGGTTTGGGCAGTTCCACCTTCCGGCCCCGTTCGGAGAGCTGCCAGCCCGTCGCCGAGGGGGCGATACGGTGGGCGATGGGGGCCGGGTCGTAGGCCAGCAGACTCACCTCGAGGTATTTGACCGGGCGAGGCTCCAATTCCAGCGCCTGTCCTTTGCGAGCCGCTTCGTAGGCCTTGACCCCCCCCACCTTCACCGCCGAGTAGGCCGGTGGGGTCTGCTTGGTCATTTCCAGAAACGTCGGTAGGGCCACCTCAATCTCGCGCCTGGTTGGACGCTTGGGGCTTTCTTCCACAATCTGTCCTTCGGCATCCAGGGTCTCGGTGGTCACCCCAAACGAAACCCAGGCGATATATTCCTTATCTTCGGCAGACAGAAAAGGCACCAGCTTGGTTGAAGCATCCACCGCCAGTATCAAGACCCCTGTTGCCAGTGGGTCAAGGGTTCCGGTGTGGCCTACCCGGCGCGTTCCAAGTCGTTTACGGGCCATATCCACCACATCATGCGAGGTGCGACCCAACGGTTTGTTCACGGCAAAGAGGGCCATGCCAGCGGATTCTACCCAGAAACAACCCGCCTCGGGTAGCGGGTGAACCGTTCCTCTATCCTTATCGCCGCACCTATTCCGTAAACTCATAGCATGAACTGGCAACCGCACTACCAGCGTTTGAAGTTTGCCCAGCCCAGCGAAGGCGTGCTGGAAGTCATCCTCTCCAACCCAGGTCGGCTCAATGCCGCCGATCGCCAGATGCACCGCGAGCTGGCCTATGTCTGGCGGGATATAGACGCCGACGAAACCATTGGGGCGGTACTGGTGCGGGGTGAGGGTGGGGCTTTTAGCAGCGGCGGCGACTTCGAGATGATCGAGGAGATGATCCAGGATTACGAAGCCCTGGTACGGGTCTGGAAGGAAGCCCGCGATCTGGTGTATGGGGTGGTGAACTGCTCCAAACCCATCGTGGCTGCCATCGAAGGCCCTGCAGTAGGAGCCGGGCTGGCGGTGGCTCTCCTGGCCGACATCAGCGTGGCAGGCAAAACCGCCCGAATCGTAGATGGACATGTGCGGCTGGGGGTGGCGGCGGGCGACCACTCGGTGATGGTCTGGCCCTTGCTATGTGGGCTGAGCAAAGCTAAATATTACCTCCTCTTGAACGAGCCGCTTTCGGGGGAGGAAGCCGAGCGTATCGGGCTGGTATCGAAGTGTGTAGAAGATAGCGAGGTCTATAGCCAAGCGCTAAAAATCGCGCAAAAACTGACCCATGGTTCCCCTACGGCCATTCGCTTCAGCAAATACGCCCTCAACAACTGGCTGCGCATGATGGGGCCTAACTTTGACACTTCGTTGGCACTGGAGTTCATGGGTTTCCTGGGGCCGGACGCCAAGGAAGGTCTGGCCTCGCTCAGGGAGAAACGTCAACCTAGCTTTCAGAAAAAATCTCCGCTGTAGAACCGCAGAGAAACTGCTGATAGCCAACAGTCCATAGCAAATAGCAACATCCAGCACAAGGTTTCTGATGCCTTTACCAAAAATCTACACTGTTGGCCTACCCAAGCTTATACACCAGATCTGTATTCATACCGCCCTTCCTACATAGACCCTAAAGACCACCCACCATGAGCTATCGGCTATCAGCGACGCGCCAGGGAATGTGTACTGCTTACTCCACGCCGGTGCATTGGTAGCGGGGAACTGCTCTACCCCGTTTTGGGTAGGCCCAAAACTCGGTTGACCAGGGCTACGCTCAGCAGGATCAGGGCCATGCCTGCGAACAGACTCCAGGTCAGGGGCTCGTCCAGAAACAGGTGACCCCACAGAATACCGAAGGCTGGAATCAGGAAACCCACGCTGCCCGCCTGAGTAGGGCCAGCGGTGTTGATGAGGTGGAAGAACAGCAGGTTGCCCAGCGCAGTAGCTATCAAAGCCAGCAGCAAAAACATGGCCCAGATGTTCAACGAGAGTGGCTCTTGGGGAAGCGTAGCCACCGCAGGGGCGGCCAACAACACCGCCCCACACAGCAATTGCCCGGTCACGGTAGGGAGAGGTGGACCCCGGCTGTAGCGCCGTGCAAAAACGGTGCTGAAACCAAAGCAGAGTGCCGCCAGAATGCCCGCCCCAATCGCTAGCAGCACCACAGGACTGAGGGTCACTGGGCTCCAACCAACCAACACACCCACACCCACAATCCCCAGCAGCAAGCCCAAAACTTGACTCGAGCTGAAGCGCTCCCGTAGCCAGAACACGCCAATCAGCGCGGTGAAGAGCGGGGCCAGCGCATTGAGAATGGTGGCCATCGAGGCGTTGATATGCAGCAACGAGAAGGCAATCAGGGTAAAAGGAATCGCCGCATTGGTGGCCCCCAACACCAGATATTCAAACCAACGGGTAGAAAACTCGAGGTGCCCTCCCACCCAGCGCAGATAGAGAAGCAACAGCAACCCCGCCAACAGCAAGCGCCCCTCGACCTGCGGAAAAGTGCCCATCACCGGCGTGACCACTCGAGCCAACAGGAACGATGCCGCCCAGATCGCTGCCAACAAAAACAGAATCGCCAAATTCCCAAGCTTCATAGAGCACTCTTCAAAAAGGTCAACCAACCGCCAACGTCAGAAACACCTCTGTACCATACAACCTATTTACTTTCAGAACCAGGCAATACATGAAGCGCACGACAAATGCCCAAAGTGGGCACTTCCAAAAGGTTCAGAAATTAGCAGGAGCAAAAAAAGCTGTTGTCGGTTCGCGTTCATCGCTAGGGGCTCCCATGCTCAACGCTTCCTGCGTTACTATGGTGTCTATGCGCCTTCAGCAATTTCTGGCTCGTTCGGGCATTACCAGCCGCCGCAAGGCGGAGGATTTGATTCGATCTGGGCGCGTTTCCATCAACAATCAGGTCGTTGGCATTGGGGCTGTGGTGAAGACCAGCGACATTGTACGGCTGGATGGCGAACGGGTTCGGATGCCCCAGAAAAATGTGGTCATCGCCCTGCACAAACCCAAAGGCTACACCACCACCCACGAAGATGAACATGCCGAAAAACTAGTTTATGAGCTGGTGCCCAAGCACCCTGGCCTGCACTCGGTGGGGCGGCTGGACAAAGATACCGAAGGGCTGTTATTGCTTACCACCGATGGTCACCTCACCCAACTTCTCACCCATCCCCGCAACCAGGTACGCAAGCTTTACCGGGCTTGGTGCAAGCGCGGTAGGGTCAGCAAAGAGGTCTGCCAACAATTGGTACAAGGGGTGATGTTGGGGGATGGACTGGCCCAGGCGCTCGAGGCCCAGCCCGTCAAGGATGGTATCAAGCTTGTTCTTGCCGAGGGTCGCAAGCGCGAAGTGCGACGCATGTTGGGCAAGGTGGGGCATCCAGTAGAACGGCTGGTCAGACTAGCTGTGGGGCCGATTGAACTGGGTGAACTCGAGGTCGGAACCTGGCGCTACCTTACCCAGGAGGAAATCAAGCTGCTGCACTCCAACGCCGGACTGCCCCGATTGCGCAAACCTGCCCAAGCCCAGCGCCAGAAGCCGGCTGCGGCCACCAGTCGAGCCACGTCTCCTGGTAAACGCAAGGCCAGTTCCAGCCGGAGTGAGTCCAGGCCAAAACCGGAAGCAAAATCACCCCAGACCAATGTACGAGCCAAAAAGAGTACCGTAGAATCGAGCAGTGAGCGTCTTTCAACCCGGAAAAGGCAAGGTACAACTCAGCGAAGCCCAAATCGCCGCCCGAATACGCGAACTAGGCGAGCAGATAAAACATGACCATGCAGGCCAGGAGCCTCATCTGGTCTGTGTGCTGAACGGGGCTTTTATCTTCATGGCCGACCTGGTGCGGGCCATAGACATGCCGGTCTCGATGGACTTTCTAGCAGTGTCATCCTATGGCAATGCCCAGAAAACCAGCGGGGAGGTAGAGCTGCTGAAGGACTTGCGTATCCCCATTGCGGGTCGCCAGGTGATTATCGTGGAAGACATTGTAGACACCGGCATTACCATCAACTACCTGCTGCGCATGCTGGAAGCCCGCCAACCGGCCTCGCTCAAAATTGCCGCGCTACTCTCCAAGCCCTCGAGGCGCAAAATCGAAGTGCCCATCCACTACCTGGGCTTCGAGATCGAAGATGCCTTCGTGTACGGCTACGGCCTCGACCGCAGCCAGTTCGATCGCAACCTACCTTTCATCACTTCACAAGCCTAGTACACCCCTGACTTGGTGTTTTCGGGTCTATGAACAAGCCTATACACACCCCAATCATCATTGCGGGTGTCCCCTGTACGCAAAGTAATACGGCTTGGCCACGTGGTTTTCGGGATCGCTTTGATGCCTTCGGCACTTTGCAGTGACCGGCGGCAACGGGACTCATGTGCTGGCCCAAAACTAGTGATTGAGGCTTTACTAGGTTGGGAGCTTCCAATAAAACTTTGTTCGCCAGCTTGACGCACGATTTATGAAAAACTATCGCTATCTCGACCTCATTACCGCCCTGTTCGTGGTGGTGCTGATCGTATCCAATATCGCCTCCACCAAGGTAGTGCTATTAGGCCCCTTTACCTTCGACGGTGGCACCTTGTTGTTTCCGCTGGCCTACATTTTTGGGGATGTGCTCACCGAAGTGTACGGCTACAAAAGAAGCCGCCGGGTCATCTGGACAGGGTTCTTCTTGCTACTGCTCTCCACCCTCACCTTTGGCTTGGTGGGCAGCCTACCCGCCCCCACCGACGAATTCAGCCAGAAGTCTGCCGAGGCTTTTTCCACCATTCTGGGCCTGGTGCCCCGCATCGTGCTGGCCAGCCTGGTGGCTTATTTTATAGGTGAGTTTGTCAACAGCTACATCCTCGCCAAGCTCAAAGTGGCGACCAATGGGCGCTGGCTGGCCCTGCGTACTATCAGCTCTACACTGGTGGGGCAAGGGCTAGACACCGCCATTTTTCTGCTGATTGCCTTCTATGGTGTCTGGGATAACAGCCTGCTCTGGACGGTATTTGTCTCCAACTACATCTTCAAGGTGGGGATCGAGGTGTTGTTCACACCGCTTACCTACACCGTAGTGGGCTTCCTGAAGCGGGTCGAAGAAGAAGACTACTACGACCGCAACACCAACTTTAATCCCTTCTCGGCTCGGTAGAATAGAGTTGCTTTTTCTGGAAGAACCAGGGTGCCTGACGCATTCAGAATGGTTTATCAGTCTTCCCGGCTGACCTCACAGCATTTTGTGATTACGCCAGAGGGTGGCTGAGCGTTCGACTGACAACACTTCCCGCATTTACACTCCCCCCTGAGAAGCCGCCTACAGCCCGGCAACACCTACTGCCGTACGGAGGCATAAATTAAGCCGTACAGGTCGTATTTTGACCGTACGGCTTATTCGCAGGAGAAACTACTAGACCTGTACTGCTGCCAGCTCGAGCACTGCCCCAATCACGTCGGCCACGTCCTGGTCGCTCATGCGCGGGCTGAGCGGAAGGCTGACCATGCGTTCATAGCTATCGTAGGCCACGGGAAAGTCCTGGGGTTTGAAACCATATTTATCGCGGTAGTAAGGGTGGATATGAATGGGGATAAAGTGCACTGATGTCCCTATGTTGCGGGTCTTGAGTTCCTCGATGAATTGGTTACGGGCCATACCCAGACGTTCAGGCCACAGGCGCAGCACATAAAGGTGCCAGGCATGGTCTACCTCTGGACGGGCCACTGGGGTTTGAAAAACTTCCAGCGAGGCAAAGGCCTTTTGGTAAGCCGCCACAATCTCACATCGGCGAGCTTGCATGGCCTCGAGCTTACGCAACTGCACCAACCCTAAGGAAGCCTGCAAATCCGTCATGTTGTACTTGAAGCCTGGTGTTACCACCTCATAGTACCAGCTACCCTCTTTACCATAGCGCTTCCAGGCCTCGCGGTTCAGGCCGTGCAGGGAAATCACCCGGCAACGACCCACAAACTCAGCATCTCCTGTCAGCATGCCTCCCTCGGCAGTAGTAAGGTTCTTGGTGGCATAAAAGCTAAAAGCTGCTGGATTGCTTCCTGAGCCAATGGGCCGACCTTTATAGCGAGCCGCAATAGCATGTGCGGCATCCTCAATCAAGGCGATACCTCTCGATTCAGCCAGGGTTCGAAGGGCGTCCAGGTCAGCGGGATGGCCGCTATGGTGCACCACCATAATGGCTTTGGTTCTTGGCGTGATGGCCCGCTCTACCCAGGCAGGATCCATATTGAGCGTATCGGGTTCTACATCCACCAATACAGGGCGAGCCCCCACATGCTCAATCACATTTACCGAGGCTGCAAACGTAAGGGTTGTGGTGATTACTTCATCCCCAGGGCCTACACCCAGAGCAACCAAGGAAGTATGCAGGGCAGCGGTACACGAATTGAGGGCCAAGGCAGCCGGCGCTTGCACATACTGGCCGAACTCCGATTCGAAACGCTTGGTCTTGGGGCCGGTGGTGATCCAATCAGAACGCAAAGTATCTACCACTTCAGCAATTTCCTCATCTCCAATTAACGGCGGTGAGAATGGTAAAAAAGTGCTACGCATAAAAAGCAGGGTAGCACGGCATTACATAAAAAAACAGCCGATTTTTGTGTTACGCAACGTTAAGTTTTATGGGCAAAGCTTTGTTATGGTAATGGTGGAAAGCATATATACCGTTGCACAAACAACTGCTTTACACTTTATCCCATACAAAGCCGTTAAGACTAAAGTTACTCCTCCCGTCCATCCCCAACAGACTGTTCAGGAGAACCTACTGGAAGCTGGTTTCTCTGTGGTGGCGACTACAATAGTAGGTATTACTGCGCCGGATGCTCATTTGAGCCCCTTCTCAAGGTGCTTGCGCAGGCCAGCCTGCACCTGCTGCTTCTTGGTATATATCAAGAAGCATCTGCAAATTTTGTTTGGCCGAGTAACGGGTCTCAAACTCCCGGCGGGCTTGCTGGCGCATCTCGGCTAGTTTATGCGGTTGACTGGCCAGCCACTGCACTTTTTGGGCTAAGTCGGCGGGATTTCGCACCTCAAAAAGAAGACCGTTCTGGTTCTCTTTGATTACCTGGGGCATCGAACCATAATTACTACCGATAACTGGAAGACCCGTAGCAAAGGCTTCGGCTAAGGTCATGGGGAAGCCCTCGTATGTAACCGATGGGAATACCAAATAGGCTGCCTTTTGCATCAATTCGAATATCTCCTGGCGCGGTCTGCGGCCCAGCCACTCTACCTGCGGCATGGATTGCGCAGCCTGCGCCACCATTGGGCCCAGTGGACCATCCCCAGCGATTTTGAGGGGGATGTCAAGGTCTTTCCAGGCCTTCAAAAGCACATCTACCCCTTTTTCAGGGGAAAGTCGCCCCACAAACAAGGCATAACCACCCTGCCCATCTCCTGCGCCGGGATCGGGATGAACAAAGTTAGGCTTGAGTCTAATCTTCTGTGAATCGAGGCCGCCTTTGACGAACACCGAGTGTTCGTAGTCGGTGAGTACAATAAATCGGTCTACTTTGTCTGTCCAGGTGCGCAGCAATCGGTGCATCACCAGCATGGAAGCCAGCACGCTCGAGGCTGCCCTACTGCGATAGCACGAGTGCAGAACTCCGGGCCAGGGGATGCTTTTGCCCACACACAGCACGCACTCCTGGCCTTCTCGCAGCAAGGTCGCATTCAAGCACAGCAAGCGATAGTTGTGCAAGGTTTGCACAATGGGAATCCCCTCGGCTTTGATAGCATGGTAAACAGCTGGCGAGAGCAGTGGAAAAGTGTTGTGTACATGAACCACATGGGGTTTATGCGTGGCCACCAGCGAACGCACCCGCCGATATGCCTCGCTATTCCACAAGGTCACCTGGGCTAGCTTGAGGGGCCCCATCTGGGCAAGTTCATCATTGTGGGCGATATGCTCGATAACCTCTACACCGGCTTCTTGTAGCATGGTTTGCTCAGCCCTGAAAACTTGGTCTTCTCCTCCTGGCTGCTGGTAGAAATTGTGGATAATCATGACCCTAATCTGATCCATTTGCCGATCCTCCGTATAAAGCTTTCTCGCTAAACACAACCACCAGTAGTGCCAGGCCCTTCAAGTATATCTTTCAACCACTAGACGGTTGTCCAAATCCGTACGTGTATGACGCAAAAAGACCACTCCCTTACAAGATTGACAAGTTCTAGTTCTATCAAGGTTTTGAGCCAGAAACGTGCAAGCAATCTGATCTAAGGGCGGTTCCTACGAATACCCGGTACAGCGGTTGTTCCGTTCAAAACTTGCAGTGATACAAAACCGCGCAAAAGTGGCAACATCCTGAAAAAAACCCTGTCATTCCGAGGCGCAGTTTGCCGAGGAATCTGATAGGGTGCGGTCAAGGAAATCGCCTGTGTCCGTGCGGTATCAGATTCCTCCTTCGTCGGAATGACCGGTGTTAAGGGACTGGAGTTCGAGGATTTATGCATGGGATTCTTAGGTGCAAGTTCTGA
>JBBIUP010000035.1:0-17696 GCA_037440185.1 Meiothermus sp.
CATGGCTGGTTCTCCCACGCTGGCTACTGTACCGGGTAATTGTGGGAACCGCTGTCAGAAAGCGCGAACCCCAAGTGGGTAGCAAAACACCAGGGGGTTCGCGCAAGCCGAGAGATCGGCTACAGAACATTGAAAACCTGGTTTCCCTTTACCCCAACCCACCCAAAGTCGGAAGCACTTTTGAGGTTGCACTCGGGTTTCGGCTCGAGTGAGGATTGAAACTCACGTTCAAAACTGGACCCCAAGCGCTACGATAGAGTTCACATGCGCCTGAACGACCTACCCCCGCTGCCCGAGATGCCAGGGGTCTACTTGTGGAAGGCTGGCGAGACCATTATCTATGTGGGCAAGGCCAAAAGCCTCAAGGCCCGCGTGACCAGCTATTTTCACAGCGAAGGTAAAAGCTTGCGGGTGTCTAAGGAAGCCACCCACCTCGATTTCATCGTGGTACGCGACGAGGTGGAAGCCCTGCTCCTGGAAGCCAACCTCATCAAACGCCACCGGCCCCACTACAACGTCCTGATGAAGGACGACAAACACTACCCCTTCCTGAAGCTAACCCATGAAGAATGGCCCATGCTAATGGTCGTGCGGCGGGTGCAAGACGACGGGGCGCGCTACTGGGGGCCGTTTCCCGATGGGGGCGCGGTACGACGCATCAAACGGCTAGTGGATCGGGTTTTTCCATTGCGGCAAAACTCTGGGTTCCCCTTCAAAAAAAGGCGCTATCCCTGTCTCAACTACTCGATGGGACGCTGTCTGGCTCCTTGTGTAGATAAGGCCGACCAAGAGCAATATGCTACCGTGGTGCGACAGGTAGAAAACCTGCTGGATGGCAAGGTTGAAGAGCTATACCAGAGCCTGGAAACCCAGATGATAGAAGCTGCCAAAAACCAGGACTTCGAGCGGGCAGCCGAAATCCGCGACCAGGTGAGCGCAGTGCGCAGCTTCTTTGGCACCACCCAGCAGGCCTACGACCCTGAGTTGGGCGATCTGGATTTTCTGGGCTTTGCCCGCGCAGGTGACTATGCCATGCTCCAGCACTACCAGATGCGCGGGGGCCAGATGCTGGGGCGCATCAGCCGCTTCGTGGAGGGTGTGAAGGAGGCCAGCGATGCGGAGTTGCTGGAAGCCTTCATGCGCGACTACTATCTCGAGGCCACCCCGCTACCCCCACTGGTATTGTTGCCTTTCGAGCTCGAGGCCCAGGAAGCCTTCTCGGCCTTTCTCAGTTCCAAAGGGCGCAAAGTGGAGGTGCGCATCCCTCAACGCGGCGACAAAACCCGGCTGATCGAGCTGGCCCAGAACAACGCCCAGACCGCCCTCGAGACCGAGCTCAAAGTGATGGAGCGCAAAGGCGACCATCCCGGCCTCAAGGGCTTGATGGAAGTCTTGGGGCTTTCCCGCCGTCCCTACCGTATCGAGGGCTATGACATCTCGAATCTGCTGGGTGAGAGCGTGGTGGGTTCCATCACGGTCTTCGAGGGGGGGCGCCCCAAAAAAGCCGAGTACCGCCGCATCAAAATCAAGGGCCTGAAGGGCCAACCCGACGACTTTTTCTCGATGGAACAGACCATCACCCGGCGTTTCACCGGAAGTCTCTCGGAAAACATGCCCATGCCTGATTTGCTGCTGATTGACGGAGGCCTGGGCCAGGTACGGGCTGCCCAAAAAGGTCTGGAGAAAGCAGGCTTGGCTATTCCGCTGGTGGGACTGGCTAAACGCGAAGAAACCCTGGTGTTGCCCGGTGGCAAGACCATCGCGCTACCCCTCACCCATCCAGTGCTGCAACTCTTGATCTACCAGCGTGACGAGACCCACCGCAACGGGGTGGAGTTCCACCGCAAGCTGCGCAGCGAAAAAGCCCTCAAAAGCATCTTTGATGACATCCCCGGCATTGGTCCGGCCCGCAAGATGGCCTTGCTGAACCATTTCTCAACCCTGGAAGAACTCAGTGCCATGAGCGTGGACGACCTTGCCAAGCTGCCGGGCCTCGACAAGCGGAGTGCCCAAGCAGTACTGAAAGTCCTTAACCCGCATGCACCCTCTTAGAACTGGTGTTTTTCAGGTTGCAAGAATGTGAGCGTCCAGCGGATGCAAAGCAATCCAGGAATTGCCCTATGATCGGATAGGCTGTTTCGACCCCTTGGCGACCTCGCAGCGACGAATCAGGTGCAAGGAATCATCGAGTGCTGTTCAGAGACCCAGGGAGCGAATTTAAAGAGGCAAATGCATGAAGGTTCCGGCTGGCGTTCAGCATCGCTACGCGGTAGGCTTACGCTTATGGAAACCATTCGCATTGCCCTGATGGGGGGCGGAACCGTCGGGAGTGCTTTGGCTGGGCTTTTGCCCTTGCACCAGGCCCGTTTTAAGGCCCTCGAGCTCAAGGTCGAACTGGCTCGAGTGCTGGTACGCGATACCCACAAAAGCCGACCCGGGATTCCCGCGAGTTTGCTCACCGACCACCCAAAGGGCTTTCTGGACGATGTGGATGTGCTGGTGGAGGTGGCGGGCGGCACCACCTTTGCCGGAGACATCGTCTTGCAGGCGCTGGAAAAGGGTCTCCCAGTGGTCACGGCCAACAAAGCCCTGCTGGCCGAGCGCTGGAGCGAACTGCGCGAATATGCCGAGCAGGGCGAACTGCATTACGAGGCCAGCGTGATGGCCGGGACACCCATCATGGGGGCACTGCAAAGCTTGTGGGGTAACCAGACCCTCGAGATGCACGGCATCGTCAACGGCACCTGTAGCTACATCATAAGGCGCCTGGAGGAGGGCGCCACCTACGTCCAAGCCTTTAAGGAGGCGGGGGATTTGGGCTATTTGGAGGCCGATCCCAACCTGGATGTGGGTGGGATTGATTCGGCCCACAAAATTTGTGTGCTGGGGCGGCTGACCGTAGACCCCGGCCTAGCCTGGGAAAAGGTGTTGCAGCGTACCAGGGGCATCCAGCATCTCACCCCAGAAATGCTCAAACAAGCCCGTGTCGAAGGCCACGCCATCAAGCTGGTGGCCAGCCTCTTCCCCGAAAACGGCGAGTGGGTGGCGGCGGTACGCCCGGTGCGCCTACCCGAGTCGCATCCGCTGGTCACCATGGGCAGCGGACGCAACGCGATGGTCTACAGGGGTGAGCCCGTGGGGCAGTTGGTCTTTGCCGGCGCAGGGGCGGGTGGGGGCGTGACGGCTAGTGCGGTGTTGGGCGACCTTTACCGGGCCCTGCTGGGCACACCAGGCCATCTACCGATTCCCTCGGCCCTACCCATACCGACACAACCCGTGGAGCCATTCGTGGAAGTTTGAGGCCGGTCATGATTCGCTACTACAGCACCAAAGACCCTCACCAGCACCGTTTCAGCTTCTCCGAGGCCCTACTCAAAGGGCTGGCCCCCGATGGAGGGCTCTTCATACCCGATGCCATACCCCGCCTGGAATCCAACCTCTGGCGGGAAAGTCCCTCTCTGGCTGCGCTGGGCGTGCAGGTTTTGAGCGCATGGTTGGAAGAGGAGATTCCCACCAGCCAACTGGAAATAATCCTGCATGACGCGCTCAACTTCCCTTGCCCGCTGAAGGAACTCGAGAAAGGTCTCCATGTGCTCGAGCTCTTCCATGGCCCCACCCTTTCCTTCAAGGACTTTGGCGCCCGCACCATGGCCCGGCTGATGCAGTACTTCCTGCGACAGCAGGGGGAGCGACGCATCATCCTGGTGGCTACCTCCGGGGACACCGGCAGTGCAGTAGCCGATGGCTTCGCGGGGCAGAGCAATATCGAGGTGGTGCTGCTTTACCCCAAAGGCAAGGTCAGCGAGGTACAGGAACGCCAACTCATCGTGGAGCGACCAGGCGTGCGCAGTCTGGCCGTGGAGGGCAGCTTCGACGACTGCCAGCGCCTGGTCAAGGAGGCCTTTGTAGATCCTGACCTTGCGCATCTACCGCTTTCCAGTGCCAATTCCATCAACATAGGGCGGCTCCTTCCGCAGTCGCTTTATTACCTGTGGGCAGCCCGGCAGTTGGGCCAGCCATCGGTTAACTTCTGCGTGCCCAGCGGCAATCTGGGCAATCTAACCGCGGGCGCGCTGGCAGCCCAGATGGGCCTGGCGGTGCCTCGGTTCCTTGCGGCACACAACGCCAACCACTTCTTTCCCGATTTTCTCCAGGGCCGGGCAGAGGCCTACGAGTTCCACCCCACCATCGCTACCCTTTCCAACGCCATGGATGTGGGTGCCCCCAGCAACTTCGACCGGCTCTACACCCTGCTGGGTGGCCTCGAGCTGCGCCAACGGATCTGGGGCACCAGCGTCTCGGATGAGGCCACCCTCCAGCGCATCCGGCAGGCTTTTGCAGGCTATGGCTACATGGCCTGCCCCCATACCGCCGTGGGCCTCGAGGCCGCCGCACGGTATCGGCAAGCCACCCAAGATCCCACCCCTCTGGTGGTACTGGCCACCGCCCACCCTTCCAAGTTTCCCGAGGCGATAGAGCAGGCCCTGGGCCAAGCCCCCGCCAGGGTGGAGGCCCTGGAGCAGCTTTACGTCCGTCCTACCAGGGTTCAGACCATCCCGTCCAGGCTCGAGGCCCTCAAAGCATCCCTGCTCTGATACCGATTTTGCTTTGGGTAATCTACGTTGCACGGCGCAAGTACGCCCGAGAACCCCGATGAGGTAAGCTTTAGACCAGGAAGCGCTTATGGCCGACAAAGCAAAAGATAAACCCAACAAAGAGCCTTTTCCGGGAGCCTACTTCTTGGGCCTGATCATCACCCTGGGCTTGCTAATTCTGGTGGTGGCGGTGGGAGCCAGCCTTCCCCCCGCCCTCTCGGGCTTTCTGGTGGCCTTACTGCTGGGCCTGACCGTGAACCCCAAATATGCGCCGGGCTTCCTCAGCGCTGGGGTGCTGGCAACCCTCCTGGGCTTTGCCGGGCAGGAGCCGCAGGTGGCCTGGGGTGGTATCGGGCTCATTTTGTCGAGCCTCATCGTCTGGCGGTTTATCAAGTCCTGACGGTCTGCGGAGGAAGGGTTGCGCGGATTGTTCAAACGCTTGCTGGCCCCCGACCGGCTGGCCCGCACCCTGATTTATGCCGGGATAGCCGGCTTCATCTGGTTTTTCTTCCTTCAGCCCAGCTCCTTTGGCTCTACCCTTTCGGTAACGACCCTGGTGGGGGCCGGGCTGGTGCAATACGGCAGCGATAAGCCCTTTATTATCCCCCTGTACATCTACGTGTTGGCGGCTTTGGTGTTGTTGCAACTGGTCGGGCTGGTATTGGGCGTGGGCGGACAATTGGGAGCCGCGCTGCTGGGCAGCGCCCTGGGGCTGGGCCTGCCCTATCTGGCCTACCGCCTGCGGGAGAAAGCATGAAAATCGCACTCATCCACCTAGCAACCCGCGAAACACCCCAAACTACGCTGGAGAAAGCGCTTGGCCTGTTGAACCAAGCCCATCATCAAGGTGCAAAGGTCGCGGTGTTGCCCGAGCTGTTCTCGAGCGGCTACCGCTACGGCGATGCCGTCTATACCCCAACCCTGCTTACACTGCTTCAGAACTTCTGTGCGCACAGCGGAATGATCCTGGTCGCTGGGGTGTTGGAACAAGCCGGTGAGTGCTACGCCAACCGGGCCAAGGTCATCGGGCCTGCGGGCCTGCAGGCCAGCTACACCAAAACCCACCTGATTCCGGCCTTTGGCGAGCCCGAGACCATGATTCCAGGGCAAGATTTGGTCACGCTGGAGCTGGGTGGCTTCAAAGCTGGCATCGCCATCTGCTTCGACCTGCGCTTTCCCGAGCTCTTTCGCGTCTACGCGCTGGATGGCATAAGCTTGTTTCTGATTCCCTCGGCCTGGCCCGCCAGCCGCGCTTACGCCTGGGAGCTTTTCTGCAAATCCCGCGCCGCCGAAAACCAGGCCTACCTGATCGCCGTCAATCATGCCGAAGACCCCTTCGGTGCAGCCAGTTTGGCCATAGACCCAATGGGCATGGAGATGCTGCGGGTCGAATCTGAGGGCATCGGACTGGTAGAGCTAGACCCAGCCTTCCCGGCCCGGCTGCGTCAGGAGTTCCGCGTGCTCTCCGAGCGTCGCCCCGACCTCTATCAAGGCCTCTTGAAAAACCCGATAAGCAAATAAAACCCTGCCCCCAGCATCAGACCCTCGCCCCAGGCTGGGAAATAGGGCCACAGCATCTGCATCTCAAAACGACCCGCAATCAGCAGCGGCCAGGGCAGCAGGGCCCAGGCCAGCCCGTACTGCCGGAAACCTGCCGCTAGCAGGAAGGATAGACCTACCCCGCGCAGGTAAAACAGCCAGCCCTGCCCCAGTTCGTTCTGGTAGACGAACCACAACAGGTTGAGCCAGACCCCCACCACCCCCCAGGCCCAACCAAAGCGATGCACCAGGGTAGCGCCTACCCACCATAGGCCCAAGCCAACCAACGCACTAAGCATCGAGGGTATAGAGCGGTTCCCACGAATACCCAGTACAACGGTTTGGGTTGTACTGGGTACATCATGCTGCATGGTGTGCAGCGTGATGGTGGGAACCGCGATATTGTACTGGCTCGCACAGGCAGAAGTTCCGCGCTCTCGCAGCTCGAAAAAGCGAAGTTTGGGGGTTGATCAGAGCGTTATGACCTGATCCGGCGGGTTGGAAGCTAGCGCCAAGTACAGATCTGGAAAACACCCCACCTTTACGCCCGGTACGGTTCCCTGCGGCTCGCAGGGTGCCGGGCTGGCAAGGCCCCGACCATCCGGCCCGCACCAACGGGGTTGACCCGCGGCCAAGCCCCGCTCGAGCGCGCACGCATCACACATCATCAGCAGGATGCCCTTTTCCTGGGCCACCCTGGCCAGCCGCTCCCCTATGGGATTACCCTGGGATAGGGCATACAGGTTGTCGTCAAAGAAAAACATCCCGACCACCTCTACCCCGTGGGTTCCTGCTTCGAGCTGCGGCAGGATCATCTGACCCAGCTTGTAGCTAGCAGCACGGGGATGGGCAAACACATACGCTACTTTCATCGTTTTATCTCTCCTCTCGCCACAAAGGCGCAAAACATTTATTGATAATGTATTATCAATAAGAAAATGTCAAGCCAGTTATAGGCCAGATTGGCCGCTTTGGGAAAGTGAGCCTGCTGCCATGTGTGGACGTAATAAACAACATGTAGTATCCTTCTCCGCAGAAGCCACAAGATGTGGTTTCGGGTTCAAAGACAGGGAAAGTGCGGTGCAATTCCGCCGCTGTCGCGCAACGGTTATAGCCCGAATGCCTGCTCTGAATCCTCATCGCTCGCCTCCGCGTAAGGGGCGGAAAGGATGGTCTCAATGAATTACCCCGTACAAGTAGAGCCCGGCTAAACACCAAGGAACTGCTCTTTTTGGCAGTGTCCTTGTCCGTTGGTGCAGGTCAAATACCTTTTGTCCTGTTGGGTAGCCTTTTACCCGCAAGGAGGGTTTTCTGCTGATCGTATACGCGTCCAAAACCCACAACGTCCACCGCTTTGTACAGAAGCTGGGGGTGCGGGCTTTGCGCCTGCAAAGCGGCGAGGAGTTACTACAGGAGCCCTGCCTGCTCCTCACCTACACCACCGGCTTTGGCCAGGCGCCGTCGGAGGTTCTACGCTTCGTAGAACGCAACCGGCCCTACGTGGTAGGGGTTGCTGCTAGCGGAAACCGCAACTGGGGCCACAACTTCGCCCGGGCTGCTGATGTGCTGGCCGAACGGTACGGGCTGCCAGTGGTGCATAAGTTTGAACTGTCCGGCAGCTCACAGGACACCCACACCATCGAGGAGGCGATCCATGAAATATCTAGAACTCAACAGTGCGGTGCTACATAAGAAGGACGGCTTTTTCCAGCTTGAGAAGGACCTCGAGGCCGCTCAGGCCTTTGAACAAGAAACCCTGCTGCGGCTGCGGCGGTTCAAAGACCCCATCGAGCGCATCCGGACGCTGATCGCCGAGGGCTACTACGAGGACTTCCTGGCGCGGTACGAGGCCGAGACCATCCTGCGCCTTTCCGATCTGGCCTACAGCTACGGCTTCTGCTTCCAGAGCTTCATGGCGGTCTCCAAGTTCTACAAGGACTACGCCCTCAAGAGCGACGACAAGAAGCTCTACCTGGAGCGCTACGAGGACCGGGTGCTGGCGGTGGCGTTACACCTGGGCCAGGGGGATGCGGCCAGGGCCGAGGCCTATGTGCGGGCCATGATGGAGCAGCGCTACCAGCCGGCCACCCCCACCTTCCTGAACGCGGGCCGGGCTCGGCGCGGGGAGCTGGTCTCCTGCTTTCTGCTGGAGGTGGACGACTCGCTCAACTCCATCGGCTACAACCTCAACGCGGCCATGCAGCTCTCCAAGATCGGGGGCGGGGTGGCCCTCAACCTATCCAACCTGCGGGGGCGCGGCGAACCCATTAAAGGGGTGGCCCACGCGGCCAAGGGGGTGATGCCGGTGGCCAAGCTCCTAGAGGACGCCTTCAACTATGCCGACCAGATGGGCCAGCGCAAGGGGGCCGGGGCGGTCTACCTCAACATCTTCCACTGGGACGTGGAGGAGTTCCTGGACACCAAAAAGATCAACGCCGACGAGAAGAGCCGCCTCCAGACCCTCTCGCTGGGCCTGATCGTGCCGCAGAAGTTCTTCGAGCTGGCCGAGGCCGGGGAGGACTTCTACGTCTTCGCGCCCTACTCGGTATACAAAGCATTCGGACAGCACCTCGACGACCTGGACCTCGACCATGTGTACGAAGCCCTGGTGGCCCACCCCGACGTGAAGAAACGCCCCCTCTCAGCCCGCCAGATGCTCACCCGGATCGCCCAGACCCAGTTCGAGTCGGGCTACCCCTACATCGTCTACCGGAGCAATGCCAACGCCCAGCACCCCCTCAAGACTCTGGGCCTGGTCAAGATGTCCAACCTCTGCACCGAGATCTTCCAGCTCCAGACCCCCACCTTGGTGGGTGATGCAGGGGAGGTGGTGGAGGCCGGCTACGACATCAGCTGCAACCTGGGCTCGCTCAATATCGTCAACGTGATGGAGCAGAAAAACCTGGCCGAAAGCGTGCATACCGCGATGGACGCCCTCACTGCGGTGAGCGAGGCCAGCGCGGTGCGGCAGGTGCCGGGGGTCTTCCGGGCCAACCGGGCCTTCCACTCGGTGGGGCTGGGGGTGATGAACCTGCACGGCTTCCTGGCCAAGAACCAGATCCCCTACGAGTCGGAGGAGGCCCGCGAGTTCGTGCGCAGCTTCTTTGCCGCGATGAACTACTACAGCCTGGAGCGCTCCAAAGAGATCGCCCGCGAGCGGGGCCAGACCTTCGAGGGCTTCGAAAAGAGCGAGTACGCCAGCGGGGCCTACTTCGATAAATACCTGCAGAAAGACTACCGTCCCCGCAGCGAGCGGGTGCAACAGCTCTTCGCGGGCATTGCGCTGCCCGGCCCTGAGGACTGGGCCCGGCTCAAGGCCGAGGTGATGCAGCACGGCCTCTACCACGCCTACCGGCTGGCGGTAGCCCCCACCGCCTCCATCAGCTACATCCAGAACGCCACGCCCTCCATCCAGCCCATCGTGGAGCACGTGGAGACCCGCATCTACGGCAACGCCACCACCTACTACCCCATGCCCTTCCTCTCCGAGGAGACCTTCTGGTTCTACAAGTCGGCCTATCACATGAACATGTTCCGGGTCATCGACTTGGTGGCCGAGGCCCAGGCCCACGTGGACCAGGGCATCAGCACGGTCCTGTACATAACCAGCGAGACCAGCACCCGCGAGCTGGCCCGGCTCTACGTCTACGCGGCCAGGAAGGGCCTGAAGAGCCTCTACTACACCCGCACCAAGAACCTCTCGGTGGAGGAGTGCACCAGCTGCGCAGTCTGACCAAAATAGGGGCAGCCCGGCTGCCCCCATTAACCTGAGGAAATTATGGAACCTATTCTCAGCTCAACCGAAAACCTGGCTATCCTGCGGGCGGTCAACTGGAACCGTCCGGAGGACAACTTCAGCAAGATGTTCTGGGACCAGAACGTGCGGCAGTTCTGGGTGGACGAGGAGATCCCCCTGGCCGACGACAAGCTCACCTGGATGACCCTCTCCAAGGAGGAGCAGCGGGTCTACGAGCAGGTGCTAGCCGGCCTGACCCTGCTCGATACCGTGCAGGGCAGCGTGGGGATGCCCCTGCTGGCCCAGCACGTCCCCAACCTGCAGGCCAAGGCGGTGATGGGCTTCATGGGGGCCATGGAGCACATGCACGCCAAGAGCTACAGCAGCATCTTCTCCACCCTCTGCACCAGCGAACGGATCGGCGAGCTGTTCGACTGGGTCCAGCAGGAGCCCATCCTGCAGGAGAAGCAGTCCTTTGTGCACCGCCGCTACCTAGGGGTAACGGATACCCCAAGCCTCTACCAGGGCCTGGCGGCCAGCGTGCTGCTGGAGTCTTTCCTGTTCTACTCGGGCTTCTTCTACCCCTTGCTGCTAGCAGGCCAGGGCCGGCTGGTGAACTCCGGCGAGATCATCAACCTGATCATCCGCGACGAGAGCATCCACGGGGTCTTTGTGGGCTTGCAGGCCCAGGAGGTCTACGCCCATCTGCCCGAGAAGGCCCAGCATCAAGCCAGGGACGAGGTGTACCGGATGCTGGAGCGCCTGGCCGAACTGGAGGAGCGCTACACCCGGATGCTCTACACCCCGCTGGGCCTGGAAGAAGCGGTGATCACCTTCTCGCACTACAACGCCGACAAGGCCCTGATGAACCTGGGATTGGAGCCCTACTTCGGGGTCTCGGCCGAGCAGGTCAACCCGGTGGTGCTGGCGGGACTGCGCACCGAGACCAAGAACCACGACTTCTTCTCCACCAAGGGCAACGGCTACGTGAAGGCCATCCGGGTAGAGCCCCTTAGCGATGAGGATTTTTTCTTCGAGGGGCTTTCGCCGGAGTGCCAGCCGGTGACCAAGCGCGATGGGCGGGTGGTGCCGTTCGACGAGCTGCGCATCGTGCGGGCGGTGGAGAAGGCTGCGGTAGCTACCGGGGTGGCAACCGACCCGGCGGTCATCGAGCGGCAGATTGTAGAGCCCATCCAGCGCAAGGCTCGGCAGCAAAGCCTGCACATCGAACAGATCCAGGATATGGTCGAGGAAGGTCTGATGCACAGCTACCCATCGGTGGCGCGGGCCTACATCCTCTACCGGGAACAACGAGCGCGGAAGAGGGGTCTGGCATGAAGCAAAAGACCCGCACCGTGCACCTGGTGCGCCCCCCCGACTGCAACCACTACGGCAACCTGTACGGGGGTACGGCCATGGCCTGGATGGATGAGGCCGCCTTCGTGGCCGCTACCCGCTACGCCCGCTGTAAAGTGGTCACGGTACACACCGACGCCATTGACTTCCACCAGCCGGTTCCCCAAGGCTCAATTGTAGAACTGGTGGCCTGGGTCACCTCGGTGGGGCGCAGCTCCATGCGGCTCGAGGTGGAGATGTGGGTGGAATCAATGGGTAAAGAAGAACGGATTTTGGCCTGCCGGGCTGGTTTCGTGATGGTGGCGCTGGATCCGGAAGGACGACCCCGAGCCATTGGCAGCCAAGGTACGGTTGCACCATAGTACCCATCGTCGCATGGCGGTTCTGCTGGCTCTAATTCTGGACTGGGTGTTTCGCGAACCCCCGGCCCGGCTGCACCCGGTGGTCTGGATGGGCAGTGTACTGGGGTATCTCGGTCGCCACCTCACCGCCCATCCACCCAGGATGGCCCTGCTGCTGGGGAGCGCCTACTGGCTATTAGGGGTCGGACTGGTGGTAGGGGCCTCGGTTATTCTGGAGCGCCTGATCCGGCAACCTGGCGGGGGCATGGAGCTGGTGCTTACAGCCTTGTTGCTCAAGCCCCTCTTTGCCTTTCGGATGCTCTTAGATGAGGTGGCTGCGGTCGAGGAAACCCTGCCAGAGAACCTTGCGGCGGCCCGGCTACGCCTGCGCAACCTGGTCAGTCGCCCCACAGAGACCTTATCGGAAAGTGAGGTGCGCGAAAGTGCCCTGGAAAGCCTGGCCGAGAACCTCAACGACGCCCTGGTAGCCCCGCTGTTCTGGTTTGTACTGCTGGGCCTGCCGGGGGCCGCACTCTACCGCTTCGCCAACACCGCCGATGCCCTATGGGGGTATCGGGGCCGCTGGGAGTGGGCGGGCAAGTTTGCGGCCAAGGCCGACGACCTCTTGAGCTACATTCCAGCCCGTATCACCGGCCTGCTGCTGTGTGGCTTCGACTGCTCCTGGAAAGCCCTGCCCCGAGAAGCCCGCAAAACCCCCTCGCCCAACAGCGGCTGGCCGATGGCGGCCCTGGCCCTGTTCCTGGGCGTGCGGCTCTCCAAGCCTGGGGTGTACCTGCTGCATCCCGAGGGGCGCCTTCCTACCACCGCCGATGTCTGGGCAGGGCTGCGACGGGCTACCTGGGCAGGCTGGGGTGCTGGGGTGCTGGCTGGCATCGGCGCATCCGTCGGAGGTCGGGCTACCCTGGGATTGTTCTAGATACGACCTGAGGATAGCCCACATAAGCCTCCCCAGGCATCCACCATAATCGGAACACATGATTGATGACGTGCTCACACCCATCCACGGGGGCACCGATGCCGGCCCTGCCCCCCGTTATGACTTTTCCACCAACGCCAACAGCCTGGGCCCCGACCCTTACACCCTGGCCGCCATCCAGGCGGCTGACCCCAGCCGTTACCCCGATCCCCTATATACCCAGCTGCACCAGGCCCTGGCCGAGTTTCACGGGGTGGCCCCCGAGCAGGTAGCGGTTGGAGGGGGCACCAGCGAGCTCATCCACCGCCTGACCCGCTGGCGCTATCTGCGCGGGCCCATGCTGATCCTTCCCCCCACCTTTAGCGAGTATGCCCGGGCGGCCCAGCCTGCCGAGCTGCCCCTCTTGCGCGCATCCGACGGCGAGACTTTCCTGCGGCTTCTGCCACAAGCCACCCTGGCGTTCCTGTGCGTACCCAACAATCCTACCGGAGAGGTGTATGCCTTCCTCGAGCAGGCCGCTGAGGTCGCTGCGGCGCACCAGATTGCCCTGGTGCTGGACCTGGCCTACCACCACCTCCTGCCCGACCCGCCCAAGCTACCCCCAACCGCCTGGCGGTTATATAGCCCCAACAAGGCCCATGGCCTAACGGGGGTTCGGGCAGGTTATCTGCTGGCCCCCCTTGACCTGGGCCATTTTCGCGATCTGGCCCCCTCCTGGGTGGTGGGCGTACACGGGGAAGCTTTCTTAAGGGCTGTCCTACAAAACGATTCTCTGCACTGGCTGGCCCATACCCGTCAGCAGCTCTGGCATCTGCGCCAGCAGCTAGCCCAGGGCCTGCGTGGGCTGGGCCTCGAGGTTCGGGAAAGCCCGGCCAACTTTCTGCTGGTTAAAGTAGGCCGGGCTACCCTAGTAGCCCGGCGGTTGAGGTCGGAAGGCATCCGGGTGCGCGACTGCACCTCTTTTGGTCTGCCGGAGTGGCTCCGGCTCTCGGCCCAGTCCCCCGCGGCCCAGGAAGCCTTGCTCGAGGCCCTGCCCCGCTGCCTGGAAACAGCGCCTACCTAGAGGCCTGCACCCTTTTCGATATGCGCCGAGACGATGCCCAGCTCCTCGGCATCGCGGGCCAGAATCGCGGCTTTGATGCGCTTGAGGGTGGTCACCTCTTCCAGTGCCCGCTGGTCGAGGGTGTCGGTAATAAACTTGATCTGCTCGTTGATCTCGGGGATGGAGATCTGTTCCAAAGCATTTACCCGGCGGTTGGTTTTCTTGATCTCCTCGCCGATCTTGCGCAAGCGGTTTTCGGTGTTGGCCACCATCAGGATGGCCTCGCCCAGCTTGCGGAAAGCAGTGGCTGCCTCCAGGGTCTTGGCCCCTACCCCAATCGGACTGAAGGACATACCCCCTTCCGAGGCTGGCGCAGAAATCTTGGGCACCTTCACCCCATAGAGGCTCTCCACTTCCATATGCACATCCATGGGCGTGCCCGAAAGCGACTCCACCGCCTCGGGGGTATCGAAAGCCTTGGCAATCAGCAGGCTGAAGTAGGCATCCTTGGCGGCGTTGTTGAGCGCCTCGCGGGCCTTGAGCGAGTCTTGCACCAGGGCAAAAAACTCACCAATCAAGGCATCCCGCTTGTTCTTAAGCAGATCAACTCCCTGGATGGCCAGCCGCTTCTGATCGCGCTTGGCCAACAGCGTGGAGCGTGTGGGTGAGACTTGTTCAGCCATAAACACCTCGAGGTGTGCGGAGGGCGGAGGGCGGAGAACCAAGAGCTTTTTTAGCCCTCTGCCCTTTGCCCTCTGCCACACTACGCTCCTACCAACTCTTCCAGCTTGCCGGTCTTCTGGTGATATTGCTCGATGTACTCACGGCGGATGCGCTTGAGTTCCGAGGGAGGGAAGTCGGCAAGCAAGGCCCAGCCGATGTTCAAGCTCTCCTCGATGGAGCGCTCGTTCTGGCCTTGGTTGATAAACTTCTGCTCGAAGTTGGAAGCAAAGCGCAGGTACTTTTTGTCAATCTCGGTCAGGGCATCCTCGCCGGTAATCGCCACCAGACGACGCAGGTTCACCCCACGGGCGTAAGAACTGAAGAGCTGGTCGGCCAACTCCTTGTGGTCGGCGCGGGTCTTACCCTTACCAATGCCGTTGTTCATCAGACGCGAGAGCGAAGGCTGCACGTTGATGGGCGGGAAGATGCCCTGCTGGGCCAGGTCACGGGCAATGAATATCTGTCCCTCGGTGATGTAGCCAGTCAGATCGGGGATGGGGTGGGTGATGTCGTCACCGGGCATCGAAAGAATGGGAATCTGTGTAACCGAGCCCTTCTTGCCATGCACCACGCCCGCGCGCTCGTAGAGAGAAGCCAGGTCGGTGTACATGTAGCCAGGGTAGCCCCGACGACCGGGAATCTCTTCGCGGGCCCCACCAATTTCGCGCAGGGCCTCGCAGTAGTTGGTCAGGTCAGTCAGGATCACCAGCACGTGGTAGTCGTGCTCGAAGGCCAGATATTCGGCCGCGGTGAGGGCCATGCGGGGTGTCAGCAGACGCTCCACGGTGGGGTCGTCGGCCTTGTTCAAGAACAGCACCGAGCGGCTCAAAGCCCCAGTGCGTTCGAATTCCTGCATGAAATACGAGACTTCGCGCTGGGTAATACCCATTGCCGCGAACACCACCGCAAAGCCCTCGCCCTCGCCCAGCACCTTGGCCTGGCGGGCGATCTGGGCAGCGAGTTCGTTGTGCGGCAGACCCGAGCCGGAAAAGATGGGCAGCTTCTGACCGCGCACCAGGGTCATGTTCACGTCAATGGCGCTGACCCCAGTCTGGATGAACTCCTCGGGCTTCTCGCGGGCCACCGGGTTGATGGGTGCGCCGTTGATGGGCAGGCGCTTGTCGGCCACCACCGGGGGCAGGCCGTCGATGGGGCGACCGATCCCGTTGAAAGCCCGGCCCACCATCTCCTTGGAAACGCCCAGACGGGCCACATCTTCCACCAGCGAGACACTGGTCTTGTCGAGGTTGAGCCCCGAGGTCTCCTCGAAAACCTGAAGTACCGTGTACTGGTCGGAAACTTCAATCACCTGACCACCACGCACCCGCCCCGAGCCATCGTCAATGTTCACAATCGCGCCATAGGCCAAGTCGGCGGCCCCTTCCAAGAACAGCAGCGGGCCGGAGACGTAAGTTACGGCGTTGTATTCTTTCTTGAGCATCAGAACCTCCTTACGCCTTGACCGCACCCATGAAGGCAGTCTTGATCGCCGCGTCGAACTCGGCCTTGTAGGCGGGGAATTCGGCCTCGGGCACATAGCGGGCGCGTCCGATTTTCTCGATCACCGGGTCGGAGAGGAAATCGGCAATAGTTCCACCCTTGGAGAGGGCAACTTCGCCTTGCTTGTAGGCCGAGATGATCATCTGCATCATGCCATAGGCTTTGGACATCGAGCAGTTCGCGTCCACTTTGTCGTAGCCGTTTTGCTGTAAGAAGTCTTCACGGGCAATACGACCTATTTCCAAACTCAGGCGCTCGGCATCTTGCAACGCGTCGGGGCCTACCAGTTGCACCACCTGTTGTAATTCGGCTTCGCGCTGCAGGAGGGTGATGATCTGGGTGCGTACCTCGGGATAGTCGGGGGCTACGTTCTCGCGGTACCAGGGCTCCAAAATACTCAGAAACAACGAGTACGAACGCGCCCAGTTGATGGCCGGGAAGTGGCGGGCACGAGCCAACTGAGCGTCGAGGGCCCAGAAACCGCCGGTGATGCGCAGGGTGGACTGGGTGACGGGCTCGGAGAAGTCGCCACCCGCTGGAGATACCGCGCCGATCACCGAAACCGCGCCTTGCTCGCTGGCAAGGGTGGTCACTTTACCGGCACGCTCGTAGAAGCTAGACAGGCGCGAGGAGAGGTAGGGCGGGTAGCCTTCTTCAGCCGGCATCTCCTCCAGGCGCGAGGCGATTTCGCGCAACGCTTCGGCCCAGCGGCTGGTGGAGTCGGCCATCAGCGAAACCTTGTAGCCCTGGTCGCGGAAGTACTCGGCCAGGGTGATGCCGGTGTAGAGCGAGGCTTCGCGGGCTGCCACTGGCATGTTGGAAGTATTGGCTACCAGGATGGTACGCTCCATCAGCGGGCGCCCGGTCTGGGGATCCTCGAGTTCGGGGAACTCCACCAGCACGTCGGTCATCTCGTTGCCGCGCTCACCGCAGCCCACGTAGACCACGATGTTGGCATCGCCGAACTTGGCGATGGACTGCTGGGTCACGGTCTTGCCCGAGCCGAAGGGACCAGGGATGGCGGCGGTGCCGCCTGCGGTGAGCGGGAACAGCACGTCCAGAATGCGCATCCCGGTCAGGAAGGGCTGGTTGGGGTCGAGTTTACGGGTGAAGGGGCGGGCCTTGCGTACCGGCCAGAAGTGCGCCATGCGTAGCCTGGTGCCATCTTCCAACTCGGCGATGGTGTCGTCAATGGTGTACTGGCCAGCGCCCACAATGCTTTTGATTTTGCCGCCCTTATCGGGTGGAACCAGAATCTTGTGGGTGAAGCTGTACTCGGGCACCGTGCCCAGGATATCGCCCCCCTTGACCACATCGCCCACCTTCTTGGTAGGGGTGAAGTCCCACTTCTTGCTTCGGTCAAGCGACGATACCTCGATGCCACGGGAGATAAAGATGCCCGAGGCGGCTTGAATTTTATCCAGCGGGCGCAGGATTCCGTCGAAGATCCCGTTCAGCAGCCCCGGCCCTAGCTCCAACGCCAGGGGCAACCCAGTGGTCACGATGGGTTCACCCACCTGCAAGCCGTTGGTATCCTCGTAGACCTGCACAAAGCAGGTCTGCCCGTCCAGACGGATGATCTCCCCTACGAGCTTCTCCTTGCCGACGCGCACGATGTCGAACATCTTGGCGCCTTGCAGGTTCTCGGCAATGACTGCCGGCCCCGCGATTTTTTTGATGGTTCCCACGCTACATTCCTCCTTTGTGGGATCAAGTGGCGAAAAGTAACAGCAAACAGCCTTATGTTTCTTTTCTAGAGCTTGATGTCAAACCCAATCGTCTCGCGCACCAGTTGGCGCATGTAGGCCTTGGCATCGCCGCCACCGCTGAAGGTATCGAGCAGGTTGGGCAACGACAGCAGCACCGGCGCGCTGCGCCCACGCATGACCCGCTCGGTGGCCTTGTTGGGGTCGGGCAGCAGGCTCTG